>NZ_JBEXJK010000034.1:0-35869 GCF_040609095.1 Kitasatospora sp. NPDC004799 | reverse complement strand
GTGCTGCCACCCGCCGCCGGAGCAGGCACCGTCACCGGGGCCGTCACCGCCGGCACGGCCGTCGCCGCGGTCACCGTGGTGGCCACCAGGGCCGCCTGGGCACGGGCGCCATCCGTCATGAAAGCCGAGAGGAAACTCCGCTCGGCCGGGCTCAGCGCCCGCGAGCGGCCGGATTCACGGTCCCGCGCCACCACCACGGTGCGCGCCCGCATAAAGGTCAGCCGGTCCCGGCAGACATTCACCTCGACCTGCGCGGAACTCCGGCCGAGCCGCTCCACGGTGATCCGCACCGTCAGCGGCTCGGGCCGGTGGTGCAACTGCTCCAGGTAGTCGATCTCGTGCCGCGCGATAAGGAATCCGGACGGGAACAGCGCCTCCCGGACGGCGGTTTCGTGGTGCCGGAACAGGTCGTAAATCCCCTCCTGGATGTAACCGACCAGGCGGGCGTTGTTGATGTGCCCGTTCTCGTCGACGTCGCTCCACCGGGTGGGGCAGGACAGCACGTGCGCGCCCGGCTGCACCGCGTTCACTGCCGGGTCAGCCCGGCGCCGGCGGGGAGCAGCGCGCGCTGCAACCTGGCGTAGTAGCCGGAGTGTTCGGCCGCCATCCGGGCCGCGGTCCACCCCTCCTCGGCCGCCTCGGCGGCCGCCTGGACGACCAGGCTGTCCAGCACCGCGTCGACCGCGCGGCACAGGTCGTGAACGGCCGCGAGCCGCTCGGTCACGTCCGCCCCGCTCCCCGCGTTCCGGGACGGGAAGGCTGCCAGAGATTCCATCGCGAGCTGAAGGTCGTCAACTCCGTCCGGCCGGTTTTCCACAGGGAAATTCCGCATGTTTTTCTCCATGACTCATTCGGCCATTACGGCCCAGTAGCTAGTGTTCGAATACACCGGAACGGTGTCGACCCCCCGACCCCACGACGCTATCCCAGCCGACCGGGGTCGACGGATGGTTTGCGGACCGCGACGGAAAACTGACCTCCATCGGAGTAGTTTGGTGGTGCACACAATATGCCCCATCAGCCGAATGCCGTCCGCAATTCGGGTGGTATCCCCGACGCGCGCCCCAGGATCGGCCCCCCGGGGTCCAAAATCTGCTACCAGCCACTCCACCACCTCGCCTTGTACAGGTGCGTGCCGCGCAGCACCCGCGCGCCCTCCGGCCGGTGCAGGGTGATCACCGAGGTGCACCAGTCGCACGGGGCCGTGTGCTCGGGCGCCACCGTGAGCAGCCGGCCGGTCCCGGGCTCGTCACCGGCGCTCTTGAGGTCCCGCTCGGCGGCCGGATCGACCAGGTGCACGGCGGTGAAGCGGTCGGCCGCCGGGTCGTAGCGCCACAGGCCGGTCAGCGTGGTCACCCAGAACCGCCCGGGAGCCGCCAGGACGGCCGCCAGGTCGTGCCCGCCGCGCCCGGGCAGGGGGCTGCTCCGCACCTCGGCGAGGGTGGGCGCGGCCGGGGTGCCGCCGACCCGCAGCGCGGTCAGCGCCGTGTCGCCGAGCACCCACAGCAGGCCGGTCCGGCCGTCCCAGTGCACCCCGTGCGCGCCCGGCAGCGGGAACTCCGCGTACCCGGCGGCCCGCGGCCCCTGCGAGGCCGCGTACAGCCGCACCCAGCCGCCCGTGCTCGCCGCCACGGCCACGTTGCCGTCCGGCAGCAGCTCGATGCTGTGCGGGTTGGCGGTCCGCCCCACGTCCGCCGCCCAGTGGACCCGGCCGGTGGCGGTCTCCACGACGGCGGCCAGCCCGCCGGAGGCGGTGGTCAGCAGGTAGCGACGGCCGTGCCGGACCCGGGACTTCACCTCGTCCGGGTTGGTCCAGCTGCGCGCGGGCGTCAGGTCCGCCAACTCCGGTGCCCGGTCGGCACTCCAGCCCCAGACCACCGGCAACCGGTCCGGCCCGCGGTAGGCCATCAGCTCCTCGGCGCTCTGCAACACCAGCACGCTGCGCGAAGCCTGGTCCACGACCGCCACCTGCCAGCCCGGCGACCTGGCCCACGCGCCGCTCCCGGGCACGCAGAGCAGCAGGGCGACCGCGAGGGCCGGCAGTGTTCTCCTCAGCACGCCTTCACCGTCGGTGCTGCGGGCCGACTCCGCTCGGCGGCACGTCCGAACGGCCGATCGACGCGGTGGGGATGGGCGGTTCGGGAGGGCGACCGCCTCGGCGGGGCCGCCTCGTTCACTGTCATCCGCCCATCCTGGCGGGCCGAACGCACCGACGGCCGTCGCCACACGGGCTGGCCCGGCGACCTACGTGGCCACGCGTCGACCGCACGCCGTCGACGCGCCGTTCACGCCCTCGCTTCGGCGGGACCGCCCCGCACACGGCCGGGACCGCCGGGCCCGATCGGCCACCCCGTCAGTCCCGCAGCAGCTCCAGGGCCCGCGTCCAGTCGTACGAGCCCGGCGTGAAGTCCGCGATCCGCACCCCCATCCGCCGCAGCCTCGCCAGGCTGTCCGGGTAGGCCGGGTGCGCCGCCTGCGCCGCGCTCAGGCAGGGCTGGACGGCGACCGGGACGCCCCAGCCGTACGACTCGCAGAGGATGCCGAGGGCGAGGGTGTCCGAGATGCCGAGGGCCCACTTGTTGATCGAGTTGAAGGTGGCGGGGGACACCACGATCGCGTCCGGGTCCGGCAGCGGCCGCGGCTCCCCCGGCCTCCGCCAGGCCGAGCGGATCGGGTACCCCGTCCGCGCGGTGATCGCCTCGGCGTCGATGAGCGGCATCGCGTCGGGCGTCGCCACCACCCCGACGTCCCAGCCCTGTTCCTGCGCGGCGGCGATCAACTCCCGCCGCGCAGACCACGACGTACAGCACCGGCTTCCTCGCCTCGGACACCCTCGGACTCCCCACGCTCGACCACCTGCGGACCCCAGCACAGTAGGCCGCCCCCCGCTGACCTGCTCCCCCGCCCCTCAGCCCCCCGCTCCCGGGCCGCACCCCCCATCGGCCTCACCGGAGCCCCCCGACACCGATCGGCCCCTCCCCGCCACCCTCCTCACCCGCGACCAGCCCACCCCACCACCGGCTTTCAGGTGCGGATGCCCCCGCCCAAGCCCCCCCCACCTCCGCGGCCACCCCGCCACCCTCCCCACCCGCGACCAGCCCACCCCACCACCGGATTTCAGACACTGATGCGGACCGGTGGGGCCACGGAGGGCGGCGAGCAGCGGGAGGTGGTGGCGCAGACGGTGAGCGGTCTCGGGCGGGGGCCGTCGAGGATCTGGACGGACCAGAGCACGGGGTAGTCGCCGCCGCAGATGCCGCAGCTGGGGCGGGGCGGAGCGGCGGGCCTCGGGGGCATCGCAGGGGCCGCAGGGGCCGCAGGAGCCGGAGGGGCCGGAGGGGCCGGAGGGGCCGGAGGGGCCGGAGGGGCCGGAGGGGCCGGGGGTATCGGGGGCACGACCGGCGGCGGCGGGGTCGGCGGGACGGGCGGGGTGAGCGGCGGCGGGGGTGCGGCCTCCCAGTCCGGGAGGTCCACGGCGAGGGCGCCGAAGTCGTGGCCGCACCCACCGCAGGTGTCCAGGACGGACTCGGTGCGCATGTCACCGCACTGCGGACAGAACGTCACCGGCTGTTCGTCGGCGACGGTGCTCTCGCAGCGCGAGCAGACGAAGTCCGGGTCGATCCTGGACTGTTGGAACACCGTCCCGAAGATCAGGAAGGGGTTGGGATCGCCGTCCTGCTCGTAGGCCGTCTGCACCACGGAGGCGATCGTCCGGAGGCGCGCCCTGCGCTGCCGCAGCCGCTTGAGGTCCAGGTTCACCACCTTGGTCTGCCGGCAGTCCCGGCAGGTGCAGAGCGTGCGGACGGGCAGCCGTGAGCGGATGGCGAACTGGCGCCGCAGGAACGCGAAGGCGGCCAGGTCCGCCTCCGCGACCGCCACCTCCACCGAGCCGGAGCCGGAGCCGGAGCCGAGGCCGGACCCGGCGCCGAACCCGCCCGCACTGAGCCGCCCCTCCACCGCGGCCGCCAACCGTGCGACCTCGGCCGCCAGTTGGGCCGACACCCCCTCCGGCCGGCTGCCGATCATCACCGGGATCGCCAGCAGGGAGCGGGCGGTGGCCATGTCCATCGTGAGGTAGCCGGCCGGGGAGCGGAACACCACGCGCTCGATGCCGCCCCACAGCGACGGGCCGGTGGAGCGGCGCCCGCCGGAGAGCCGCTCGGTGACGCGGGCTGCGACCTCGCCGACCAGGCGCTGCCCCGTCTCGTGGTGCCGGGCCAGCGTGTCGGCCCGGGGTCCGCCGGCCCACCACCGGGGCTGCGGGAAGCCGGCCGCCCCGGCCGCCGGATCCAGACCGGTGAGGGCCCGGTCGAGGGCGAGCAGCGCGGCCTGGAAGGCCGCCACGTACGGGTCCTGCACGCCCAGCGCGACCACCGAGACCGCCCGGTCCGTCAGGTGCAGGGACACCGCGGTGCGTTCGCCCTCGACCGGTGCGAGGTGGAGCCGCGCCGCCAGCGGCACCTGGTCGGGCAGCAGCATCGCCGACCGGACGGCGGAGCCGCGCCGGGCCTCCACCACGGTGGCCATCTCCGAGGTGATCCGGAAGCCGAGCGAGCGCAGCACGTCCACGGCGGCGACCCGGACGCGTCCGGCGTCGGCCCGGACCCGGCGTTCGGCGTCCAGCGTGATCGAGGCCAAGGTTCCTCCGGAGGAACGGATGTGAGGAGCAGGAGCGGTACGGTCCCAGCGCGCAACCGTAGCGGCATCAGCCCGCCAGGGCGCCCCGATCCGCACGAAGACACCACTCGTGCGGTCGTACCTGCCCTGACGCTCGGCCTGACGCAGGCGCCGCCCGCCACCCGGGGGCCTCGCGTCGGCGGCGCTCCCGCTCGGGCTCGCCGACGATGCCGAGGCTCGAACGCCGTCCCCGCCCTCCTCCGGGCGGGCTGGGACGGCGCACCTTCGCATCAGGGCGCGGCGTAGCGGGTGACGTTGGTGATCCGGCAGCTGACCTTGCCGGACACCTGCGCCGCGCCCGGGGCCTTCTGCACGGCGGCCTGGTTCGGGGCGAGGTTGTTGGTCGCGGCGGCCCCCTCGGCGACACGCGTGCCGGCGGCGTCGGTGAACTCCAGTTGCACGATGTAGTTGCTGCTCTTGCTGCTGTGGTTGGTGATCTTGACCTCGGCCTCGGGCATCTTCAGCACGTCGTTGATCGTGCACTTGGTGATCTCGGCGTCCTTGGCGGCGTCACCACCGCCGGCCGGAGCCGCGGCCGGCGCGGCGGCCGCAGGGGCGGCGCCGCTCGCAGCGGGTGCCGCCGCTGCGGGGGCACCCGCCGTGGTCGCGGCGACGGCGGGGGCAGTGCTCTTGCCGCTGGTGCCGGCGCTGGGATCGCACGCCGCCAGGCCGAGAACGGTGGCGCCGGCGGCGAGCAGGGTGAGGGCAGTGCGACGCATGAGTTCCTCTGGGGCGTGGTACGGGCAGTGGGAGCGACCGTAGCGAGACGCACCATTCGGTGCGGACCGTGTGATGAGTCCGTGACCGGTCCGGGACCTACCCGTCGGTCAGGACCGGACGGAGCAGCGAACATCCACAAGTGTGTTCGATACCAGTGCATCTGACGCATCGTCCGGTCAAGCCCGAACCAAGGGATTCAGTGCGCCGTCGCCACCAGTTCGGCCACGGCGTCGGCGCAGCCCCAGCTGAGGGTGACGCCGGCGCCGCCGTGGCCGTAGCTGTGGACGGTGCGGCCGCCCGGTTCGGCTTCGAGGCGGGGGCCGCCGTGGCGGGCGGGGCGCAGGCCGACGGCGTGGCCGAGGACGCGGGCGTCGCGCAGGTCGGGGATGCGGGCGGTGCAGCGGGCGAGGATGGCCTCGGCGGTGGCCGGGTCGGCGACGGTGTTCCAGTCGTCCGGTTCGAAGGTGCCGCCGAGGACGACGTCGGTGCTGCGGGGGTGGATGTAGGTGTAGCCGGCCGGGTCGTCCTGAAGGCGGGTCGAGCTGGGCAGGCCGGGGTTGCGGACCAGGACGAGCTGGCCGCGCACCGGGTGCACGGCCCGGTCGCCGCAGAGCTGCCGGGCGCCGATCCCGGTGGCGTTGACCACCACGGGCGCCCAGGCCCGGGCCTGGTCCAGGGTGTCGAGGCGGCGGTGGACGATCTCGCCGCCGTTGTCGAGGAACCGGCCGAGCAGCCAGGGCAGGTAGAGCGGCATCTCGACGGCGGGGGCGGTGAACGACCAGCCGTCCGCGCACTCCGGTCCGCGTTCGGCGGCCGTCAGCCGGCGCAGGTCGGGGACGGCCCCGCCCCACCAGGGCAGGCCGGCCGGCTGCCGCTCGTGCGCCAGCATCCGGGTGCTGCGCATCGAGACGCCGGGGACGCCGTCCGCGGCCTGGCGGACGAACTCGGCGAAGGCCGTCGCGGACCACTCCGCCACCCGGCGGTCGGTGCCGGTGGCGACCGGGAACCAGACGGCCGCGGCCACCGCCGAGGTCGTCGACAGCAGGCCGTCGGCCGTCACCACGACGACCCCGAGGCCCCGCTCCTGCAGCCGGATCGCCGCGGTGAGCCCGATGATCCCGCTTCCGACCACGACCACGTCCGCCGTACCCGCCATCGTGAACCACTCCTCCCGAGGGCCGCCCGCCGGGCGCCGGCGGCCGTCTTCAGGAAAGCCGCTCGCGCCGGATGCCGTCCAAGACCGGATCTGTCCGGATGCGATAAGCCGCCCTTATCATCGCCGGATGGAGCTGCGGACGGACCTGCGCGCGGACCTGCGGATGGATCTGCGCCGGATGCGCTGCTTCGCGGTGCTGGCCGAGGAGTTGAACTTCACCCGGGCCGCCCGCCGGCTGCACGTGGCGCAGCCCGCGCTCAGCCAGCAGATCAAGGCGCTGGAGCGGCAGCTCGGCACGCAGCTGGTGGAGCGCACCAGCAAGGGCTGCGTGCTGACCCCGGTCGGCCGGGCCGTCGCCGAGGAGGCCCGGCGGGTGCTGCGGGAGGTGGCGGCGGCCGAGGAGCGGCTCGCGGCGATCGTCCAGGGGCGGGAGGGACGGCTGCGGGTGGCGTACACCCGCTCCGCCCGGGGCGGGATCTGCGACGCCCTGGTGACGGAGTTCCGCAACCGGTACCCGCGGCTGGACGTCGCCCTGCAGACCGGCTGGACCTCGCACAGCGTCGCCGAGCTGCTCGCCGGGCGGCTGGACGCGGCGTTCGTCCGGCCGCCGCTCGACGTCCCGGGGCTCGCCTGCCGGATCATCGCCGAGGAGGAGCTACTGCTCGCCGTGCCGGCCGGGCATCCGCTCGCCCGCACCCGGGCCCGGATCGGCCGGCACCGGATCGCGGACGAGCCGGTGGTGCTGTGGCCGCGCGAGAACGGGCCCGGGATGCACGCGCTGATCACCGGGCAGCTCTGGCCGGGCCGGTCACCGCGGATCGTCCGGGAGGAGCCGGACGACGAGCAGCTGCTGCTCGCGGTGGCGGCAGGGTACGGCATCGCGCCGATCCCGGAGGGCCGGGCCCGGGTGTTCCGGATCCCCGGCGTCTGCCTGCGCCGGCTCACCGCCCCGGTGCCGACGGTCACGCTGGGGCTGGCCCACGATCCCCGGACGGCGCCGCCGGCCGTCCAGTTGCTGCTGGCGATGGCGCCGCCGCTCGGCGAGGCGGAGGAGGCTCCGACCGGAGGCACCCGGCCGTGATCCCGAACGGCCGGTACGGTCCTGTACCCCGCCGCGGGGGCGGCCCTAGGGTCGGGGGTCCGACACAGGCGGACGCCGGTCCGACCGGTCCTACCACGGGAGTCCATGCATGAACGTTTCCACACGAGTCGGCTCGATCCTCGGCGCCGCCGCGACGGCGCTGGCCCTGTGCGCCGGGACCGCCGCCGCGGACGGGCGGCCCGCGGTGTCCTCGGCCGCCTCGGCAACCTCGGCGACCGGGGCCACCACGATCACCAGCGCCAGCCCCGAGGCCGCCGGCAACTGCCTGGACGCCTACGACTGGGGCAACGGCCCGTGGATCCAGATGTGGAGCTGTCACGGCGGCGCCAACCAGTCCTGGAACATCTCCTGGAACAACACCAGCGGGGGCTGGAACATCCAGAGCAACTCCAGCCTCCACTATTGCGTCGACGGCTCCCGGGGCCACGGGGAGCAGCTCATCCAGAACGTGTGCGGCAACGGCCTGGGGCAGGCCTGGAAGATCGACTCCCTCTCCGGCGCGTCCCGCTTCGAGAGCATCGCCTTCCCCGGCCAGTGCATGGACATCTACAACTGGGGCCGTTCGAGCGTGGTCATGCTGTGGGACTGCGGGAGCCAGGCCAACCAGTACTGGTTGTCCGACTGACCGGCCGCCGCCCCTCGGTGCCGCCCGTGCCCGCCCCCGCGAACCGAGCGGGGGCGGGCACGGCCGTCGGGCGCGGGCTCAGCCGATCGTGGAGCCGGTGATCGGGGCGGAGAGCTCGACGGTCTCGCCCTTGAGCCCGGTCTTGACGAACTGCCAGCTCAGGCCGCTGATGACGCCCTTGTCCAGCGGGGCCAGCTTGGCGAAGGCCGGCTGGCTGAGGTCGATGTGGGTGGAGTCGCAGGAAGGACACTGGTCCTTCACCGGGACGGTGATGGTCTTGCCCTGGTAGGTCACCTTGACCGAAATGCCCTTGCAGACCGGGTCGTTGTTCGGGTTGGCGGCGGTCCACCAGGTGTGCGAGACGGCGACCAGCATCTGGGTGGCGGCGTTGATCTGGCTGCCGCAGGCGCCGTAGCCGGCGTCGTTGTAGTAGGTGGCCTTGCCGGTCATGGGCTTGTTGATCGGTATCGCGGCGCTGGCGGAGCCGGCCGTGAGGGCGATCAGGGCGGCTGCGGCGAGCGGGGCGCCCGCGAGGATCCTGAGGTTCCTACCGATGACGCGCATGGTCCGTTCCCTCCGGTTGCAGATGCATGCCATGGACATGACATGCCGAAGTCGACACATCCGCACGACAGTTCGCCGACCGAATGTCCGTCCTTGTGAGGGAAAGGTATGCGCCCGGCCGCAATGTGGTCCAGACCTCCACGATGTTGGCATGAACACAAGGCAAGCATCTTTACCAATGCCGCCGGAGGGGCGAAGATGCGTGACCACCCCGGCACGCAGGGTGTTGACAGCCCGTCACCCGAGTCTCCGGAGGCCCCCTCAGATGCGCACCTCGCTCGTCGCCCTGCTCCTCGGCACCGTCCTGCTCCCGACCACCGCACCCGTCACCGCCGGCGCGGCACCCCGCGAGGTCAACCAGGGCTACAGCATCCCGGTCGCCGGCGTCACCGACCTCGGCGCCCTGCCCGTCCTCGGCGGCCTCGGCCTGGACCTCGCCCGCCTGCTCACCCAGTAGCCACCGGGCGACGGGAGGCACCGGAGCCCGCGGACCTGACGGACCGTCGAACAAACCCGGCCGGCGCTGATAGAAAGGAAGTTCGCGCGGCAACGGTCGGCGCGGCAACGGTCGGCGCGGGAGCGGAGCCGGGGAGTGACGGAATTCGAACTGGGCCACGGGCCCACGGACATCCGGAACGTCGTCACCGACAGCACGGTCCACTACCTGGTGCAGATCGGCGTGCTCAACGGCGAGCTGCACCTCACCGTGCCGCCGCAGGCCGTCGCGCCGCCGACCCCGCTCGGCCTCGCCGAGGAGCGGCTCGCCCGCAGCCTGCTGTACCAGTGGCGGGCCGAGGCCGACGCCTGGGACATGGCCGACCCCGAACCGCTGGCCGTCCGCTGGGTGCACAGCCGTACCGCGCTCGCGCCGGGGACGGAGCTCGGCGGGCGCGGCGACCGGGTCGGCACGATGGCCGGTGCCCTGCTGGGGCTCGAGCACCGCCGCCTGCTGATCCTCGGCGGGGCCGGCGCGGGCAAGACGACCCTCGCCGTGCTGCTCACCCTGGAACTGCTCGCCCGCCGGCTCACCCGCGGCGAGGACGTCCCGGTGCCCGTCATGCTCTCGCTGGAGTCCTGGGACGCCGAGCGGGTCAACTTCCACGACTGGCTGATCGGCCGGATCACGGAGGAGCACCCCGGTCTGCCACGGGTGGACGGCCGTCATCCCGCCCGCCTGCTGGTGAGCGAGCGCCGCCTGCTGCCCGTCCTGGACAGCCTCGACGAGCTGCCCGAGCACCGGCGGATCGCCGTGCTCGGCGCCCTCGGGCGCCAGCTGGGCCAGGAGGGCGGGGTGGTGCTGATCTGCCGGACCGAGCCCTACCGCGAGCTGGTGGCGACGCAGCGGGACGTGCTCCGGGTGGACTCGGCGATCGAGGCGCTGCCGCTCGCCCCCACCGACGTCGCGTCCTACCTGGAGCGGGCCCGGCAGCCCTCGCGCGCCACCGCGTGGGCGCCGCTGCTGGCCGGGCTCCGCTCGGCGCCCGACGGCCCGGTGGCCCGGGCGCTGTCGACGCCGCTGATGGTGTGGCTGCTGCGGCGCGGGTACGAGCGGGCCCCGGCGGACCCGGGCGAGCTGCTGGACCGCGGGCGCTTCGCGACCGCCTGGCAGGTGGAACAGCACCTGCTCGACCGGATCGTGCCCGCCTCGTTCCCGCCGCTGCCGCCGGCGCCCGACCGCCTGCACCCGCCCCGGCACTGGGAACCGGACCGGGCGCGGCGCTGGCTGTCCTTCCTCGCCCGGCTGATGATCCGCCAGGAGACCGCCGAGCTGGCCTGGTGGCGGCTGTTCGGCGCGTCGCTGCCGCGGATGCTGGCGGCACCCGTGCTGATCGGGGTGGGGATCGCCCTGTCGGTGCTGTTCGAACTGCTGCTGAGCTCCGTCAGGGGCTCCCGCCCGTCCTACGGCTTCGCCAGCGCCGTGGGCCTCGGCGTGACCCTCGCGGGCGCCGTCCGCACGGCCGGGCGGGCGTGGTTCGGGGACGAGACCTCGACGCCGCGACGGCGGGTCAACCCGCTGCGCTTCGCCGGGGCCCTGCGCTCGGCGGGCCGCAACGGGCGGCTGGGCCGGGCCTGGCGGCTCGGGGTGGTGATCGGCGGGCCACCGGTGCTCCTCGCCCTGGCCCTGTTCCAGATCCTGGCACCGGCGGACGAGGGTCTCGCGCTGGTGGGGGCGGTCCTGCTGTCCGCCTATCTGACGGTCGTACTGGCGGCCCCCTCGGACACCGTGGACGCCGCGACGCCCGACGCGCTGCTGCGCTCGGAGCGGACCTCGGTCCTGGTGACGCTGCTCGTCCTCGCGCCGCTGCTCGCGGCGGGGGTCGGGACGATGGACTGGTCGCGGGCTCACCACTACGGGTTCCTCCGGATGGACTGGACCTACGCGCTGGCGACCTGGTGCGGAGCCGCTTCGACGTTCCTGCTGCTCAGCCCGTGGAGCCGGTGGCTGCTGGCACGGTGCTCGCTGGCGCTCGCGGGCCGGCTGCCCTGGCCGCTGATGTCCTTCCTGCGGGACGCCCACCGGGCGGGCCTGCTCCAGCGGACCGCCGGGACGTACCGCTTCCGCAACCTGCGGCTCCAGCAGCACCTGGCCGGCCCGGGACGCCGCGGAGGCCACGCCGCTCCGGGGGCCGCCGGGGTCCCCGCACCCCGAACGACGCCGGACGGAGCGGTGACGGACGGAGCGGTGACGGCCGGAGCAACGGCGGCCGGAGCGGCGCCGGGCCCGACCGGCCTCCTCTCCGACCTGCCCCTGCCCCCGGCCTCGGCCCTGCGCGGCCTCACCGCACGGCGCGACCCGGACTCGTACCTGCTCAGCGGCCGCGTCCGGACGGTCATGCTCGCGCACTGGGGCGCGTTCGGCGCCCTGCTGGGCCTGCACCTGGTCCGGACCACGGTCAGCGGCACCTGGGACCGCCTGGTCTCCTGGGCGCCGATGATCGCGCTGCCCGCCCTCGGCCTGCTGGTGATGCTGATCAGCCTCCTGCCCCGGCGGCGGATCGAACTGCACATCACCGACACCTTCATCGCCGCCCGGTCGGGCCGGCACCGCTGCCGTTACGCGTGGCGCGACGTGGACGAGGTGGCCGTCCGCCGGGTGCACGTCCGCGGCCGGGACACCCCCGTCCACGGCATCCACGTCCGGCCGCGGCCGGGGGCGCCCGACCTCCAGGCCCGCTACCGGGGCCGGGACGGGTGGTACCTGGTGCTGCCGTTCACCGTCGTGCGCTCCCTGCCCCCGGACGTCGCCCAGGCGCTGGCCGAGCTCTCCGGCGGGCGCTGGCGGCCGTAGGCGCCGGCCGGGGCGGGGCTCCGCCGGCCGACGGCGGCGGAGCCGGGGCCCGGTCGGGCGGCCGGGGCCGTTCGGTGGAACTTGCGCCGGGTTCTCCCCCGGACGGGCGATTCGCGGGGCGGCTCCGGGTGTGGGGCCGTCCATGATCTCCGGGCAGGTCCCGCCACCGCCCGGAGTCGCCCATGTCCTCGCCCACCCCTCCGCCGCTCACCCCTCCGCCGCCCGCCCCCGCCCGGTGGGGCGCACCGCGCGTCCTCGCCGCGATCGCGGCCGCGGTCCTGTTCGTGCTGGCCGGCGTGGCCGCCGCCGGGATCGAGAAGCCCGCGCACGAGGTGATGCGGCAGGGCGGACGGCTGACCGTCGTGCTGGTCTGCACGGTGGTCGGGATCGTCCTGGTGGCCTGGGTGCTGCTGCGGCCCCGGCCCGCCAGGCCGTCCTCGCTGGGCTGGTTCAGCGTGACGGTCAGTACGCTGTGCCTGCTGGCGACGGTCTTCGTCTGGGTCTCCGTCGCCGCCGACGACACGATCACCGGCACCCCCGGCACCGTGGTCACCACACCCGCCGAGACCGCCGAGCACCTGCGCGCCGAACAGCGCGAGGGGATGCAGCAGATCCCCACCGGGCTGATGATCCAGACCGCCCAGTTCACCGACGCCAACAACGTCCGCCTCACCGGCCTGCTCTGGCAGCGCCTGCCCGCCTCCGCCGACACCAAGAACCCCGCCGTCGACCTCCCCGACGCCGTCGACGGCGGCATCGGCGACCAGGTCTACCTGCTCGACAACGGCGACGGCACCAGGACCGTCGGCTGGAAGCTGCGCGCCACCCTGCGCGAGCAGTTCGACTACAACCACTACCCGCTCGACCGGCAGACGATCTGGATGACGATGTGGCCCCGGACCGCCGGCACCGTCCTGGTCCCGGACTTCGCCGCCTACCCGCCCTGGGACCCGGAGCAGGTCTACGGCCTCTACGCGGACATGGTCACCGGGGAGTGGCGCACCCACTTCAGCGCCTTCTCGATGGGCGAGGTCAGCAACCGCACCACCCACGGCGCCGTCGGCACCTCCGTCGAGTCCACCGTGCCCGAGCTGCACTTCTCCACCGGCATCACCCGCCGCTTCCTCAGCCCGCTGCTCGACCGGCTCGTCCCCCTGATCGTCATCGCGATGCTGGTCTTCGCCTCGCTGTTCGTCGTCACCAAGGACTCCGACCGCCGTTCCCTGGCCGGTTTCTCCACCTGGACGGTGATCGGCTTCTGCGGCGCCATGATGCTGGTCATCGCCGTCCAGCACAGCTCGCTGCGCTCGGCGACCGGAGCCACCGGGATCGTCTACGCCGAGTACTTCTACTTCATCCTCTACCTGGTGATCGCCCTGGTCGCCTTCAACGTCGTCGAGTACACCTCCACCCACCGCTTCCGATTGCTCGACTGGAACGGCAACATGGCGGCCAGGCTGCTGTACTGGCCCGTCGTCACCGTCCTGCTGCTCGCGGCCACCATCGGCGTCTTCGTGCTGTGACGCGGCCCTCCTGGCGGCGGCCCGGCCTCCCGGGCCGCCGCGCGAGGTGTGGGACGGGCCCCGGTGTCGTCAGGGCCGGACGGACGCCGGTTACCGTGCGCCGGTGACGACGAGTGAGACGTTCTGCCCGCCGAAGCCGAAGGAGTTGCTGAGCACGGCCTCCTGGGGGACGTCCCGGCGCGCGGTGACGACGTCGAGGTCGATGTCGGGCGCGACGCCGGCGGCGGTGAGGTTGCGGGTCGGCGGGATGACGCCGTGCTCCACGCTGAGGACGGCGATGAGCGCCTCGATCGCACCGGCCGCGCCGAAGAGGTGGCCGAGGGCCGCCTTGGGGGCCGTCACGGTGGCGCGGCCGAAGACCTCCCCGATCGCACGGGCCTCGGCGACGTCGCCGGCCGGAGTCCCGGTGGCGTGGGCGTTGACGTGGCCGATCCGCTCGGGAGCCAGACCGGCCTGCGCGAGGGCCTTGCGCATGGCGGACACCTGACCGCGGCCGTCGGGGGCGGGTGCCGTGATGTGGTGGGCGTCGGCGGCGATGCCGGCGCCCGCGAGCACCGCGTGGACCCGCGCGCCCCGGCGGGCGGCGTGCTCGGCGCTCTCCAGCACCACGACGGCGGCGCCTTCGCCGAGGACGAACCCGCTGCGGTCCGCGGCGAACGGCCGGGACGCGGAAGCGGGGTCGGCGGTGTACCGCGACAGCGCCTGGGCCCGGGCGAAGCCGGCGACGGTGATCGGGGTGATCGCGGCCTCGGTCCCGCCCGCGATCACCACGTCCGCCTCGCCGGCCCGGATCAGCCTGGCCCCCAGGGCGATCGCCTCGGCGCCGGAGGAGCACGCCGAGACCGGCGTGTAGACCCCGGCCCGGGCGCCGTACTCGATGCTGATCAGCGCCGCCGCCGCGTTGGGCATGAGCATCGGCACCGTACGCGGCGACACCCGCCGCGCCCCGGCCGTCTCCAGGACGTCGTCCTCCCGCAGCAGCGTCCCCACGCCCCCGATGCCGGTGCCGATCGCCGCGGCGAGCCGGTCCGGGTCCACCCCCGGGGCGCCGGCGTCGGCCCAGGCCTCAGCCGCCGCGGCGAAGGCCGCCTGCTGCGAGCGGTCGAGCCGCCTGGCCTGCGCCGGCGGCAGCGACCCGGCGGGGTCGACCGCCAGCGTCCCCGCGGCGGCGTCGGGAAAGTCCGCGTCCTCGTGGCCGCGCAGGACGCCGCCGCGGATGCCCGACTCGCCGGCGAGCAGGGCCTTCCAGGTGGACGCCACGTCCCCGCCGAGCGGTGTGGTGGCGCCGAGTCCGGTCACGACCACCTCGGTCCGGTGCATGCCCTTCCGCCTTTCTTGTATGCCATACAAACGAACGGGCCTAGTTGTATCACATACAATTCGGGGGTGGAGAAGAAGCGAACCCAACCCCGATCGACGCCGGCCCGAGCGGCATCGGCCCGAGCGGCATCGGCCCGGTCAGCGCCGGCCCGGTCGACGCCGGCCCGCTCGCGCGACCGCGGTCGCGCGACGCGACGCCAGCTGATCGAGGCGACCGCACGGCTCTGCGGGGAGCGGCCCGGTGGCGAGGTGAGCGTCGCGGAGATCGCGAACGCGGCCGGCGTCTTCCCCAACCAGGTCACGTACCACTTCGGCTCCAAGGACTCGCTGCTCGTGCACGCCGCCTTCCTCGGCCTGCTGCACGACGCCCGACGGATCGAGCGGATCGGCCGCCAGGCCGTCGACGCGGCGGCGTTCCGGCGCAACATCGCCCGCGCCGTCCTGGCCATGCCCTCGCTCCCGTCGGTCGCGCGGGCACTCGCCGCCGGGATCGCCAAGCCCGAACTCGCCCCCGTGGTCGACCGGCACCTCCAGCTGCTGTTCCGGCAGTCCGCGCGCTTCGTGGGCCAGCTCGTCGACGCCCGCGGCTGGCAGGTCCGCCGACCGCTCGACGTGGAGGCCAGGACGTTCTGGAGCACCGCGCTCGGCGCCGTCCTGCTCGTCCGCGCCGGGGCCCACGGCACCGTCGCCGACCTCGACCTGGCCGGCGCACTGACCGTCCACGACGGCCCCGAGAAGAGCTGACGCTCCGTCAGAGCACTGGAGGATCCCGCCGGTCGGCGTCCCTGCCGGCCTCGGTGCGCGGCGGCGGACGCCGTCGCCGCCCGAGCCGGCGGTCGGGCCCCGCACGGGGGCGCGACCGGCCGGCCGAGCGCGACGGGAGTCCGACGCCGGACCCTACTGCCCGGCCGTCGCCGCGAGGGGGCGGGAGCGCAGCAGCACTCGGGTCGGCAGGGCCGTCGCGGCGAGGCAGAGGGCCACGGCCGCGGCCGCCAGCGGCAGGGCGGTGCCCGGCGGGACGTACGGCGGGGCGTCGGCGAGTCCCCGGGCGATCGGCACCAGGGTGACCCAGGCGATCAGACCGCCCAGCAGCAGCCCGGTGGCGGCGACCAGCAGGGCCTCCCAGCGCATCATGCCGCGCACCTGCCGCCGGGTGGCGCCGGTGAGGCGCAGCAGGCCCACCTCGCGGCCGCGGTCCAGGACCGTCATCACCAGCGTGTTGGCGGCGGTGATCGCCGCGAAGCCGCCGAGGACGGCCGCCGTCACGGAGTTCGCCCAGTCGCCGGCCTCGCGCTTGCGGTCGGTCTGCGCGACGTACCCGGCGCGGTCGGCCACCGTGGGCCCGCCCGGCAGCCGCGCCAGCCGGGCGGCGACCTCCGCACGGTCGGCGCCGGGGGCGTCCGCGACGAGCACCTGGCTGTCGTACGCGACGCCGGCATGGGCGGCGACGGCCGCCCGGGGCAGGATCAACTGCCCGAAGCCGAGCCCGCGTTCGTACGTGGCGACGACCGTCAGCTGGGCCTGGGCGCCGTCGCCGAGCCAGAAGGAGGCGCGGTCGCCGACCCGGTGGCCGAGCCGGTCGGCGAGGGCCGCGTCGAGGGCGACGGTGTCACCGCTCCGGGCGAGGTCGGCGAGCGAGCCGCTGCGCACGCCCAGGTCGAGCACCCGGGCCAGTGCCGCCGGGTCGCCGGACACCCCGAGGACACCGGCGGAGCGGAGCTTGCCGTCCGCGCGGTAGACGGCCCCGGTGCGCAGCAGTCCGATCGCGGCGTCCACGCCGGGCACCTCGGCGGCCCGTTCGACGGTGGCGGCCGGCAGGCCGGGGCCGGTCGAGCCGAGCACGTGGTCGGCGACGACCCCGGCGCGCACCTGCTCGCCGGTGGCGTGCCCGACGCTGGTCTGGATGAACAGCATGGTGCCGCAGAACGCGGTGACCATCACGATCGGCGTGATCGCGGAGGTCAGCCGGCGGGCGTCGCTCCGGGCGTTGTCGGCGGCCAGCGATCCGGCGGTGCCGCCCGCGCCCGCCCGCAGCGGCAGGCCGAGCACCCCGGTGGCGATCCGGGCCACCCAGGGGCCGAGCAGGGCGACGGCCACCAGGAAGCACATGACCACGCCGAGCGCGGTGTTGGCGGCGTTCTCCCCGTCCAGGGAGGCGGCGACGGCGATCAGCACGAGGCCGCCGGCGACGGCCACCAGGCCGAGGAGGGTCCGCACCACGCCCGCCCGTCCGGCCGCCACCGAGGCCTCGCCGAGCGCCTGGCCGGGGCGCAGCCGGGAGGGACGGTGCGCGGCGAGGTACCCGGCGGCCAGCGCGGCCAGCGAGCAGGTGGCGACGGCGACGAGCGCCGGGACCGGTCCGACGTCCAGCTCGACGCCCTCGGGGACGGCGCCGCGCGCCACCAGCCCGTCGAACCACCACCGGGCCAGCGCGACGCCCGGCAGGAGGCCGAGCACACCGGCGAGGGGCGCCACCAGCATCGCCTCGGTGGCGATCGTGCGGCGGATCTGGCGCGGGGTCGCGCCGACGGCGCGCAGCAGGGCGAACTCGCGGGCCCGCTGACCGACGGCCAGGGCGACGGTGGACACCACCACGAAGACGGCCGTCATGGTGGCGGTGCCGCCGAAGGAGCCGCCGATCGCGATCAGCAGCGTCCGGCCCTGCCCGAGCCCGGGGTGCTCGACGGAGCCCCGGTCCTCGCCGGTGACCACCCTGATCCCGGTGGGCGACTGCGGTTCGGCGGGGTCGCGCAGGGCGGCGCGGAGCCGGCGGGCGAGTTCCCCGGCGGCGACGCCCTCGCTCGGCTGGACGGCGACGGCGTCCACCCGGCCGGGGTGGCCGGAGAGTTGCCCGGCCACCGTGTCGGCGAACCAGGCCGTCGGGCCGGCGCTCTGCGGCGCGGCCAGGCCGGAGATCCGGTAGCTGCCGCTGCCGCCGGGGGCGACCAGCGTGAGGCTCGCGCCGGGTGCCAGCCGGGCCTCCCGCGCGGTGGCGGCGTCCAGGACCACCTCGTCCGGGCCGGGGGCGCGGCCCTCGACCAGGGTGTCCGCGCCGCCCGCGATGCCGAGCGCCGCGAACCCGCGCCCGGTCAGGGCGGGGGCGGCCGGGCCCGGCTGGATCGGGAAGGCGGTGTCGGGACGGGCCGCCGCGACACCGGGCTGGGCGGCGACGCGCCGCACCAGGGCGGCGTCCACCCGGGGCCGGTCGGGCACCGGCCGGTCGACGGTCTTCTCCTTCTTGTCGACCTTGCGGACGATCTCGACGTCCGGACCGGCCGCGACGACCACCGGTGCCTGCGCATAGCGCACCGGGGGCACGCTCGCGGTGACGCCGGTCTGCAGCAGGGTGCCGCAGCCCATGACGACCGCCGCACCGAACAGCAGGGCGAGGAAGGTGCCCGCGAAGGACGGCGGCCGGAAGCGCACCGAGGCGCGCGCGAGTCCGTTGCTCATGCCCCCGTTCCCAACGAACCGGGGTGGGCGGGGTGTTGGCGCGCGGATGCTTCGTGCTCCGGGCGGTGGTGGCGGGCTGCCATGGTGCTGCCATCCCTCGTGGATCGGGTCGGTCGGCGACGCGGTCCAGGCTAGGAACGGTGGGCGGTACGAACCATGGTGGCGACCGGCGGAAGCGGGGTGGGGATAACCCCACCCCGGGTGCGGACCGCTCCGCCCCGCGGGCGCCGGGCCGGACCGCGCCCTGGTGACCGAGCGTCACCGTCGAACCGATATCCGGGCAGGCGTCGGCACCGGGGCGGGAACCGCCCGCGCCGGCCCGGATTACTTCCGCTCCGAAAATTAGTAACCCCGTGCCCGGGCGACAAGCCCGAACGCCCGCCCGCAGTGCGCCCGCCATCCCGCCGTCATCCGCGGCAACACGCCGCAAAGAACCGCAAGCGGCCGAAACGAACCGGCAACACCCGCTCCCACCAGCCAAGATGACGATTGACAGGGGCCCGGCCGGTTCAGCACGATGAGGCCCGAGCCCACTCGCAGCAAGCAGGAAGGAGGGGCGATGCACTCCGCCGTCCGCCCCGTCCCCTGTCGCTGCCCGCGCCGTTGTTGTCGCGGCGTGCTCGCCCGCTGACCGTCCGCCGCGCCGGACCGCCACGCCCGTACCGCACACCCGCACGCCGCTTCCCGCGCCGCGGAGCCGTACGCCGGCACACCCGCACGAGGTGACGCACCGTCACCGGATTCGTCGTCACCACGTCGGGCGTCACCACGTCGGGGCATCACCACGCCCGGCGCGTCACCGCACCCACCGTCACCGCACCCCGAAAGGGCCCCGCCATGACCACCGCCCCCGCCACTGCCCCGACCGCACTCCGCCTCACCCCCGCCGCCGGCCGGATCGGCGCGATCGTGCACGACGTGCGCCTCGGCGGCGACCTCCCCGCCGAGACGGTCGCCGCCCTGGAGGCCGCCCTGTACGAGCACAAGGTGCTCTTCTTCCGCGGCCAGCAGCACCTGGACGACGCCGAGCACGAGGCCTTCGCCCGGCTGCTCGGCCACCCGGTCGGCCACCCCACCGTGCCCAGCGCGGACGGCCGTTACATCTTCGAGCTGGACGCCACCAAGGGCGTGCGCGCCAACAACTGGCACACCGACGTGACCTTCGTCCCGTCGTACCCCAAGGCCTCGATCCTGCGCTCCCTGGAGCTCCCGCCGGCCGGCGGCAGCACCGTCTGGGCCAACACCGCGGCCGCCTACCGGGACCTGCCGGCCCCGCTGAAGACGCTCGCCGAGAGCCTGCGCGCCGTCCACACCAACGACTACGACTACGCCGCCCGGCAGGCCCTGCGGCCCGAGCTGGCGGACAACGCCGAGGTCGCCAGGCTGTTCCGGGAGGTGTTCGTCTCCACCGCCTTCAGGACCGAGCACCCGGTGGTCCGGGTCCACCCGGTGACCGGCGAGAAGTCCCTGCTGCTGGGCGGCTTCGCGCAGCGGATCCAGGGTGTCTCGGGCGACGACAGCAAGGCCCTGATCGACCTCTTCCAGCGCTACGTGGAGCGGCTGGAGAACACCGTCCGCTGGGACTGGCAGGTCGGCGACGTGGCGATCTGGGACAACCGCGCCACCCAGCACTACGCGGTCGCCGACTACGGCGACGAGCCGCGCCTGGTGCGCCGGATCACCCTGGACGGCGACCTGCCGGTCGGCGCGGACGGCGCCCCGAGCCGGCTGCTGGAGCCCGCCGACCCGCCGCGGGTGCCGGGCCTGGTGCCCGCCGAGGAGCTCGAAGCGGCCAACTGACCGGGAGCAGCGGAGGAACGACGCCCGTGACCACGTCCACCGCCCCCCGCCCCGGCGACGACCGCCGCGACGCCAACGCCTCCGCCGTCCTGCGCACGGTGCTCGACCACGGGCCGATCGCCCGCAGCCGGGTCGCCGCGCTCACCGGGCTCAGCGCCTCGGCCGTCTCCCGGCAGGCGGTGGACCTGGTCCGGCTCGGACTCCTGTACGAGCGCCCCGAGTTGGCCGTCGGCGGCAGCGGCTCGCTGGGCCGCCCGCAACTGCCGCTCGACGTCGACCCGGACCGGCTCGCCGTGGCCGGGCTGCACATCGGCCTGCCGTTCACCACCGTCGCGCTGCTCGACCTGCGCGGCCGGGTGCTGCGGCGCAAGGAGGTCCCGCACCGCGGCACCGGGCCCGAGCTGCTGGAGCCGCTGCTGGCCCGGCTGCCCCGGCTGATCGACACCCTGCGCGGCGACCGGGCGGTGGTCGGGCTGGGCGCCGTCACCGGCGGCTCGGTCGACCCGGCGAGCGGTGTGGTCCACCGCCACGATCCGCTCGGCTGGCGGAACGTGCCGCTGCGCGAGCTGCTGGTGAACGCCACCGGGCTGCCCGTCCAGGTGGACAACCACGCCCGGGCGCTCACCCAGGCGGAGATCCTCTTCGGCCACCCGGCGGCCCGCCGCAGCATGGTCCAGCTGTTCGTCGGCCACGTGGTGGACGCGGCGCTGGCGGTCGCCGGAACCGTCCACCTGGGCCCGCCCTCCCCCACCGGCGACCTCGGCCACCTCCCGGTCTCCGGGACGGTCACCGACCCGGAGGCGGACAGCCGGGAGCGCTGCCCCTGCGGCCGGCTCGGCTGTCTCTCGGTGGCCGCCTCGGACACCACGCTGTTCGCGGCGGCCGCCGCCGAGGGGGTCACCGACGGGCCGGACCGGGCCCAGCTGATCGCCGCCGTGCGGCGCGGCGACCCGACGGCGAACCGGCTGGTCCGCAACCGGGCCCGGATCATCGGCCGCGCGCTCGCCCTGCTGGCCGACGTGGTCAACCCCGACCTGGTGGTGCTGACCGAGACCTTCGCCCTCCTCGATCCGGCCCATCTCGACGTCGTCCGGGACGAGTTCGCGCTCCGCTCGCACCTGCACCGGGACGCCGGCCTGCTGATCGCCCAGCAGCGCGGCCGGGACGTGCTCGCCGTGGCCGCCGGAGCGCCGGTGCTCGGGGAGCTGTACGCCCGGCCGGTCGACGCGCTCACCTCGCCCCGCTCGGGGTCGGTCGACGCGCCCGCCTCACCCCGCACCCGGTCGGTCGACGCACCCGGCTCGCCCCGCACCCGGCGCGTCAGCGCACCCACCGCACCCCGCACCCGGCCGGTCCACCCGCTCACCGCACCCCGCGCCGCCCACCATCCGTAACCGCCCCGAAGGACCGCCATGACCGCGCTCCCCCGTCCCCCCGTCCCGAGCCGCCGCGCCCTGCTGCGCGCGGGCCTCGCCGGTGCCGGCCTGCTGACGCTCGCGGGCTGCCGGTCGGCCGTCGAGCACGCCAGGAACGCGGCCGCCGCCGTGGACGCCGGCTCCCCGCGCCGGGGCGGCGTGCTGACCGTCGCGGCCGGCATCGACGTCACCCCGAGCCTGCTGTTCGCGGTGAGCGCCAACACCCTCGTCCAGCGCCTCGTCTTCAACACCCTCACCCGGTACGACGACCGGCTCCAGCCGCAGCCCGAGCTGGCCACCTCCTGGGAGACCTCCCCGGACGGCCTGAGCGTCACGCTCCGGCTGCGCGAGGACGTGCTGTTCCACAGCGGCCGCCGGTTCACCGCCGAGGACGTCGTCTTCGCCGTCCGGAACCTCCAGAACCCGGCCCGCTCGGCCCAGTTGCGCTCCACCGCCGCCGCCGTCACCGACTTCCGCCGGAACGGGGACTTCGAACTGACCCTGGTGCTCGCCCACCCGGTCAGCAACCTCTTCGACCTCTTCGAGTTCATGATCGTCCCGGACCGGGAGACCGTCGAGGAGGCCGTCGCCGGCACCCGGCTGATCGGCACCGGCCCGTTCGCCCTCACCGACCGCAAGCCCGGCTCCTCGCTCTCCTTCGCCCGCAACGAGCACTACTGGAACCCCGGCCGCCCGTACCTCGACGGCGTGGAGGTCCGGATCATCCCGCAGGCGGAGTCGCTGCTGTCCTCGCTCAGGACCGGCCAGACCCACCTGTCCTACGCCGTCCGCGGCAAGGACGCCGCCGCCCTGCGCACCGACCCGCGGTTCCGGATCAAGCAGTACGACACCGGCGCCGGCGCCCACTACATCGGCGTCGACGTCACCGCCGAGCACGTCCGCGACAAGCGCGTCCGCCAGGCCATCGCCTGGGCCGTCGACCGCGACCGGCTCGTCCAGCAGGCCCTCGGCGGCTACGGCACCGCCTCCTCGGTGCCCTGGCCCAGGTCCTCCCCCGCCTACACCGAGGCGGGCGCCACCCACTACCGGCACGACCCGGAGCGGGCCCGCGCGCTGCTGCGGGAGGCGGGCGCGGAGCGCATCACCCTGCCCTTCGCCCACTCCAACGAACCCGGGGCGACCGCCATCGCGCAGATCCTCCAGTACGACCTCCAGCAGGTCGGCATCGAGACGGTGCTCCAGCCGGCCGACTCGCCGACCATGCAGAAGCAGTTGATCTCCCAGTCCATGCCCGCCCTGTGGACGCTCAGCCACGGCTTCGCCCAACTCCAGCCCGCCACCCTCGCGGTGAGCGCCTACCCCTTCAACGAGGCCAGGAACAGCTCCCGTTACTCCTCGCCCGGCTACACCGACGTGGTGCAGCGGGCCTGGAACCGCAGCGCCGGCGACAGCCCCGAGGCCAGGGCGCTCCACCAGCAGATCACCGACCTGCTGCTGGAGGAGGAGTTCGTGATCGACCTCGCCATCGCCGGACTGGTCGAGGTCACGGGCCAACGGGCCCGGGGCGTCACGCTCAACAAGTTCGGCTACCTCAACCTCGACGACGCCTACCTCACGGCCTGAGCAGGACGGCCCGGAACCCATGCGCACCTTCCTCCTGAAACGCCTCCCCAGCGGACTGCTCGTCCTGGTCCTCGCCTCCTTCCTGGTCTTCCTGATCCTCCGGCTGATCCCCGGGGACCCGGCGACCACGCTGGCCGGGCCGGACGCCACGCCCGCCGCCGTCGAGGCCATCCGCGGCCAACTCGGCCTCGACCAACCGCTGTTCGGCCAGTACCTGAGCTGGCTCGGCCACCTGCTGAGCGGCGACCTCGGGCCGAGCTACGCGATCGGCGGCCAGGTCGCCGACCTGATCGGCAACGGCCTCGGTGCCACCGCCCAACTCACCCTCGGCGCCCTGCTGCTGGTGGTGCTGATCGCCCTGCCGCTGGCCGTGGCCGGCGCCACCACCCGGCGCCGCCCGGTCGCCGCCGCCGTCCAGGCCGTCACCACCGGCATCCTGGCCGTCCCGCCGTTCGTCACCGGCGTGCTGCTGGTCCTGCTGTTCGCCGTCTCCTTCGAACTGCTCCCGGCCGGCGGGCACGAGTCCCTGCTGGCGGAACCGGACCTCGCCGTGCAGTACCTGGCGATGCCCGCCATCTGCCTGGCCCTGCCCAGCGCCGCCGTCCTGGCCCGCTACCTCAAGGACGGCATCGAACGCGCCCTGGCCGAGGACTACGTCCGCACCGCGACCGCGCTCGGCGTCTCCCGGCGGCGGATCGTCTGGCGGCACGCGCTGCCCAACGCGCTGCCCTCCGCCGTGACCGTGCTCGGCCTCCAGATCGGCCACCTCGTCGCCGGGGCCGTCCTGGTGGAGCGGATCTTCGCCTGGCCGGGCCTCGGCCAGCTGATCGAGCAGGGCGTGCTGCGCCGGGACTACCCCGTGGTGCAGGACCTGCTGCTGCTCGTGGTCGCGGTCTACGTGGCCGTCCAACTGCTCACCGACCTGGCCTACACCTGGCTCGACCCCCGGATCCGCTGGGAGTGACCCGATGACCACCGCCACCCTTCCCCTCACGTCGGCCGCACCGCGCGGCCGTTACCGCTCCGCCCTGCTCAGCGGGCGCGGCCTGACCGGTCTCGTCCTGGTCGGCACCGTCGCCCTGGCCGGGCTGCTCGCACCGCTGCTCACCGGCACCGACCCGAACGCCCAGAGCGCGCTCGCCCTGGCCGGCCCCAGCGCCGCGCACCCCTTCGGCACCGACGACCTCGGCCGCGACCTGTACAGCCGGGTGCTGCACGGCATCGGCACCGACCTCGCGCTGATCGTCACCGCCGTCCCGGTCGGCGCCCTGCTCGGCTGCTCCGCCGCCCTGCTCGCGGCCACCTCCCGGTGGGCCGACCTCGCCGTCCAGCGCGCCTTCGACCTGCTGCTCGCCTTCCCCGGGCTGATCCTCGCGCTGGCGGTGACCGCCGTCCTCGGCCCCGGCCGCTGGCCGGTGGTGATCGTCGTCGCGCTGGCCGAGATCCCGGGGTTCGGGCGGCAGTTGCGGGCCGGCATCCTGGTCCAGCGGGAGCGCGAGTACGCCCTGGCCGCCCGGGTCGGCGGCGCCTCCCGGGCCCGGGTGCTGCTGCGGCACGTGCTGCCCAACGCCGTCGACCCGCTGATCGTGCAGACCGCCGTGGCGCTCTCGCTCGGCGTGTTCATCGAGGGCGCGATGAGCTTCCTCGGCCTCGGCGTCCGCCCGCCGGAGCCCACCCTGGGCAGCATCCTCAGCCAGTCCGTCGCCTACCTGGCCACCGACCCGACCTTCGCGGCCGCCCCGCTGGCCGCCACCACCGCGCTGGTGCTCGGCTTCACGCTGATCGCCGAGGCCCTGAACCGGGGGATCCGCCGATGACCACCGTGCTCCGCACCACCGACCTCACCGTACGGTTCGGCGACCCCCGTGCCCCGGGCCCGGCCGCCGTGGACGGCGTCTCCTTCGACCTCGCCGCGGGCGACACCCTCGGCATCGTCGGCGAGTCCGGCTCCGGCAAGTCCACCACCGCGCTCGCCCTGCTGCGGATGCTGCCGCCCGCCGGCCGGATCACCGCCGGCTCGGTCGAACTCGCCGGGCAGGACCTCGCCGCGCTCCCCGAGGACGCGCTGCGCGCCCTGCGCGGCCGGCGGATCGCCATGGTCTTCCAGGACCCGATGTCCTCGCTCAACCCCGTGCTCACCGTCGGCCGCCAGCTGGACGAGGCGCTGCGCGCCCACGGCAGCCGGCTCCGGAAGGCGGAACGGCGGGCCCGGGCCGTCGAGTTGCTCGACCTGGTCGGCATCCCCGACGCCGCCGGGCGGCTGCGCGACCACCCGCACCGGTTCTCCGGCGGCCAGCGCCAGCGCGTCACGATCGCCCTCGCGCTGGCCCACGACGCCGAGGTGCTGGTCGCCGACGAGCCGACCACCGCCCTCGACCCGACCGTCCAGCAGCAGATCCTGAACCTGCTGGCCCGGATCAACCGGGAGACCGGCACGGCCCTCGTGGTGATCAGCCACGACCTCGGGGTGATCGCCCGGACCTGCCGCCGGCTGCTGGTCATGCGGCACGGCCGGGTGGTCGAGAGCGGCACCACCGCCGACCTCCTCGCCCGGCCCGAACACCCCTACACCCGCGAGCTGTTGGCCGCCGTCCCGCGCCTGGAGGAGCCCTCCCGGGCGGCCGCCAACAGCACCCCCGGCGTTCAGCCGCTGCTCACCGTCCGCGGCCTGACCAAGACGTACGGCTCCCGGCGGCGCGCCGTCACCGCGCTGCACGGCGTCGACCTCGACCTGCACCCCGGCGAGACGCTGGGCCTGGTCGGCGAGTCCGGTTCCGGGAAGTCCACCCTGGCCCGGGCGCTGGTGGGGGCGCACGCGCCGTCCGGCGGCAGCATCCGCTTCCGCGGCGGGGAACTCGACCGGCGGCGGCCGCACCGCGAGGTCCAACTCGTCTTCCAGGACCCGTACTCCTCGCTCAACCCCCGGCTGACCGCCGGGCAGATCGTGGCCGAGCCGCTGATCGCCCACCGCCTCGGCGACCGGGAGCAGCGCGCCGCCCGGGTCGCCGAACTGCTGGAGCAGGTCGGGCTGGACCCGGCCACGGCCGACCGCCACCCGCGCGAGTTCTCCGGCGGCCAGCGCCAACGCATCGGCATCGCCCGGGCGTTGGCACCCGAGCCGAGCGTGCTGATCTGCGACGAGCCGGTCTCCGCGCTGGACGTCTCGGTGCAGGCCCAGGTGATCGAGCTGCTCGCCCGGCTCCAGCGCGAACTCGGCCTGGCCGTCCTGTTCATCGCCCACGACCTGGCGGTGGTCCGCCAGGTCAGCCACCGGATCGCGGTGATGCACCGCGGCCGGATCGTCGAGACCGGGCCGGCCGACCGGGTCGTCACCGCGCCCGAACACCCCTACACGGCCGAGCTGTTGGCCGCCGTACCGAGTCTGGAGCCCGCCCCGTCCGCCGCCTGAGCCACCGCCCGCCCCCAGCCACTCCAGCCCCACCCACCCCGGAGCACCCCGCCATGAGCACCGCGCCCGAACCGCACCCGAACCCGCACCGCCGCGACCCGTACGCCGGCTTCCCCGGCACCGTCGGCCGCACCTTCGCCGAGTCCACCCCCGCCTGGCCGCGGCCGGTCCGCCCGCGCGAGGGCGCGCCCAACATCGTGGTCGTGCTGGTCGACGACATGGGCTACAGCGACATCGGCCCGTTCGGCGCCGAGATCCCCACCCCGACCCTGGACCGCCTCGCCGCCACCGGCGTCCGGCTCGCCAACTACCACACCATGCCGCTCTGCTCCCCCGCCCGGGCGGCCCTGCTCACCGGACTCAACCCGCACCGGGTCGGCTACTCCTTCGTCGCCAACGCCGACCCGGGCTTCCCCGGCTACGGCATGGAGGTCGCCGGGGACATCCCCACCCTGGCCGAGCTGCTGCACGACGCCGGGTACGCCACCTACGCCGTCGGCAAGTGGCACCTCACCCGGGACTCCGCCTCCAACGCCGCCGACGACCGCGCCAACTGGCCGCTGCAGAAGGGCTTCGACCAGTACTACGGCGTCCTGGAGGGACTGACCAGCCTCTTCCACCCGCACCAACTCGTCCGCGACAACAGCCCTCTGGACATCGACGAGTTCCCCGACGGCTACTACTACACCGACGACATCACCGACCAGGCCGTCAAGATGGTCACCTCGCTGCGCGCCCACGACGCCGACAAGCCCTTCTTCCTCTACCTCGCCCACAACGCCGTGCACGGCCCGCTCCAGGCCAAGCCCGAGGACCTCGCCCGGCACCGCGGCCGCTACGACGGCGGCTGGGACGAGCTGCGCCGCACCCGCTTCGCCCGCCAGCTGGCGGCCGGCCACTTCCCGCCCGGCACCGAGCTGCCCGAGCGCAACTCCGAGGCCGGGTACGAGGTCGGCCCCTGGGACGAACTCACCGACGTCCAGCAGAAGTTGTACGCCCGCTACATGGAGGTGTACGCGGCGATGGTCGACAACGTCGACCAGAACCTCGGCCGGCTCACCGACACCCTGGCCGCCCTCGGCGAACTCGACAACACCGTCATCGTGTTCACCAGTGACAACGGCGGCACCGGCGAGGGCGGCGCCGAGGGCACCCGCAGCTACTTCAGCCGCTTCGTCCACCACCCGGCCCTCCCGGCCGACTGGAACCCGGACGTCGAGCGCGAGATCGAGCTGATCGGCGGCCCGCGGAGCCTGGTCCACTACCCGCGCGGCTGGGGCATGGCCTCCAACACCCCGTTCCGGCTCTACAAGGGCCAGACCTACGCGGGCGGCGTCCGCGTCCCCTTCGTGCTCTCCTGGCCGGCCGGCCTGCCGCGCACCGAGGGCGACACCGGCGTCCGCGCCCAGTACCAGTACGTCACCGACCTCCTGCCCACCCTGCTCGAACTCGCGGGCGTGGCACGGCCGTCGGAGCGCCGGCTCCAGCCGGTCCAGGAGCTCGACGGCACCAGCTTCGCCTCCGTGCTGCGCGACGGCGCCGCGCCCAGCACCCACCACGAGCAGTACTGCGAGATGACCGGCAACCGCAGCTACTACCGCGACGGCTGGAAGCTGGTCACCCTGCACCGGCCCGGCACCCCGTACGACGACGGCGAGTGGGCGCTGTACGACCTGCGCACCGACCCCACCGAGATCCACGACCTCGCCGCCGAACACCCGGACCTGGTCAAGGAGTTGTCCGCCGCCTGGGAGGCCGCCGCCTGGCGGAACGGGGTCTTCCCGCTGGCCGACGGCGGCGGCCTCGCCCGGCGCGGCCCCGAGGCGGAACGGCTGCGCCGCCCGGTCACCCTGCTGGCCGGCACCCCCGAGCTGGAGCGCTATCGCTCCTCCCGGCTGATCTCCTTCCGCTCCTTCACGGTCGAGGTCGCGCTGGACGGCTACCGGCCGGGCGACCAGGGCGTCCTGGTCTCGCACGGCGACCAGGGCGGCGGCTACAGCCTCTACGTCGAGGACGGCCGGCTGCGCCTCGCCTACAACCAGTACGGCGAGCTGCTGGAGGCCGACGCCGGCCCGCTGCCGGCCGGCACCCGGCTGGTCACCCTGGCGGCCACCGCCGTCGCCGACCTGAAGTGGGAGTTCCGGCTGCTCGTGGACGGCGCCGAGCCGCCGGGCGGCGCCGGCCGGCTCGGCCCGGTCCACCAGCTGATCGGCATGGCCCCGTTCCAGGGCATCAGCGTCGGCATCGACCGCAAGTCCCCGGTCTCCTGGCCGGTGCACGAGCGGCACCGCTCGTTCCGCTACACCGGCGCCCTGCACTCCGTCACCTACCTGCCCGGCGAGCCGGCGCCGTACGACCCGGAGACGGTCGCCCGGGCGCTGCGCGAGGCGGCGGCCGCCTTCGAGTAGCCGGGCCGTCCGGCAGCGGCTCCCGGTCCCCGGTCCCCTCGGCGAGATCCCCGAGCGAGATCCCCGGGCGGGATCCCCGCCGAGATCGCCCACCGCGGGCCCCCCGCCCGGGTTACCCTCGTCCCGCGCGGCGATCACCCGCGCGGCCGACCGAGGGGGGAACGGATGATCGGGGACCTGCTGCCGGACGTCGTGGTGACCGAGGTGGCGTACGACGACCCGCCGGAGGCCCGGCTGGAGCCCGAGGAGGAGCCGGCCGTCGCCCGGGCCGTCGACAAGCGGCGCCGCGAGTTCACCACCGTCCGGCACTGCGCCCGGACCGCCCTCGCCCGGCTCGGCGTCCCGTACCGGCCGCTCGTCCCGGGCCTGCGCGGCGCGCCGAGCTGGCCGGACGGCGTGGTCGGCAGCCTCACCCACTGCGACGGCTTCCGCGCGGCGGCCGTGGCCCGGGCCGGCGTCCTCGCCTCCGTCGGCATCGACGCCGAGCCCGCGCTGCCGCTGCCCGAGGGCGTCCAGGACGCCGTCGCCCTGCCGGTCGAGCGGCAGCGGCTCGCGAAGCTGACGGCCGAGCACCCGGACGTCCCGTGGGACCGCATCCTGTTCAGCGCCAAGGAGTCGGTGTACAAGGCCTGGTTCCCGCTGACCCTGCTCTTCCTGGACTTCGACGAGGCCGAGCTGGACCTCTCCCCCGACGGCACCTTCACGGCCCGGCTGCTCGTCCCCGGCCCGGTGGTCGGCGGCCGCCGGATCGACGGCTTCGACGGCCGCTGGGCGGTCCGGGACGGGCTGCTCGCCACCGCGATCGCCGTCGCCCCCTGACCGGCCCCGGCCGGCCCCGGGCCCGGCATATCCTCGACCCCGTGACGGTGACCTATGTGATCGACGGCGACAGGGTCGAGACCCTGGAGGACTTCTGGGACGCGGTCGGGCGGACCATCGGCGAGGACGGCTACTTCGGCCGCAACCTCGACGCCTTCGCCGACTGCCTGCGCGGCGGCTACGGCACGCCCGAGGACGGTGACTGGGTCATCGAGTGGCGCCACCACGAGGCCTCCCGCCGCCACCTCGGGTACCCGGAGACGGTCCGCCAGCTGGAGCTGCGGCTGGCCCGCGCCCACCCGACCAACCGCGCGCACGTCACCGCCGAGCTGGACGCCGCCCGGGCCGGCCGGGGGCCGACGGTCTTCGACCGGCTGGTCCGGGTCATCGAGGAGGAGCACCCGGGCGGCCTGCGGCTGGCCTGAGCCGCCCGGTCCGAGCTGAACGGTCCGAGCTGAACGAACCCCCTCCGGCTACAGCACGTCCGAGAGCCGGACGAAGCGCCGCCCCGCCGCGAGCAGCCCCGGCACCGCCGCCGCCACCCCGGGGGCGGTGCCGCCGCCCGGATGGTTCAGGTGGCCGATCACGATCGCGCCGGGCGGCGCGGAGGCGACCTCCTGCCGCACCTCGGCGGCCCGCAGCGTCGCCCCGCCGTCCCCGTTCACGGTGAAGCCGGCCACCCGCTGGCCCAGGTCGGCGACCACCCGGGTGGCGACGTCGTCGTAGTGCGCGGTGCCGGAGCGGAAGAACCGGGGCGGGTGCCCGAGCAGTCCGGCGAGCTTCTCGGCGTTGCCCGCCACCTCGTCGTACACCTCGCCCACGTCCCGGGTGCCGGCGATGCCGTAGGCGGAGCGGCCGGTGACCGAGAGCGGGCGGTGGGCGGTGCCGTGGTTGCCGATCTCGAACAGCGGGTCGGCGGCGAGCCGCTCGAACTCGTCCGGGTTGGCGTCGATCCAGCGGGCGTTCAGGAAGAGCGTGGCCGGCACCTCGTGCGCCCGCAGGAAGTCGATCAGGTCGGCGTCGTAGCCGTTGCCGCCGGGGCCGCCGCAGGCGTCGAAGGTCAGTGCCGTGGCGCTCTCGCCCTCCGGCAGGGCGGTGATCACCCCGGACACCTCCAGCCCCCACTCGGCCGGGGCCTGCGCGCCGTACCGTTCCTCCACCTCGGCCCGGGTCGGCTGCCGCGCGGGCTCCGGCACGGGCGTGGGCGTGGGGTCCGGCGTCGGTGTCGCCTCCGGCGCGGGCGTCGGCGCGGCGGCGGCCTCGACCGGACCGCCGGACGGTATCGACGAGGCCGCCGGGACGGCACCGGCCGACGAGGGCGAGTCGGTGCCCGCCGCCCGGGTCCGGCACCCCGCCAGGGCCCCTCCGGCCACCACCATCAGCAGCGTCCGCCGACTCACCGACACGCCCGTCTCCCATCCGCACTAATTCTCATATAAACCGATGACATGACTATGAACCGACCAATCGTCACTCCCCGCAACTCGCCCCCGCCCCCGCCCGGCGCCTCTTCACCGATCCGCCCCACCGCCGTGGGCCCCGACTCACCCCCGGTTCACTCACCCGGGTAGGCACGCGAGCGACCCGCCCGCCCCGATCCGGAGACCGCGATGCCGACCGAGCCCAGCACCCCGCGCCCCGACCAGCCGACCGACCAGCCGCCGGACCAACCGACAGGTCGGCCGGCCGACCGACCGACCGGCCAACGGCCCGCCCGCCGCGACCTGCTCCGCACCGGCCTCGCCACCGGCGCCGCCACCGCCCTCGGCCTGGCCGCCACCGCGGGCCCCGCGCACGCCGCGCACGCCGACGGCCCCGGCGCGGCAGGCGCCACCCCCGCCGACCGCACCCTCACCCTCACCGGCCACCTGCCCACCGGCGCCCCCGACTTCGTCCACCTCCCCTTCGAAGTCCCCGAGGGCGTCCGGGAGATCGCCGTCTCCTACCGCTACGACAAGCCGCAGGTCCCGTCCGGCACCCCCGGCAACTCCTGCGACATCGGCCTCTTCGACGAGCGCGGCACCGACCTCGGCGGCCCGGGCTTCCGCGGCTGGTCCGGCGGCTTCCGCACCGAGTTCAGCCTCTCCCGCGGCGCCGCGACCCCCGGCTACCTCCCCGGCCCGATCAACCCCGGCACCTGGCACGTGGTCCTCGGCCCCTACCAGATCGCCCCGCAGGGCCTGGAGTACCACGTCGAGGTCACCCTCCGGTTCGGTGCGCCCGGGCCGCGGTTCACCCCGCACTACCCGGCGGAGCGGGCCCGCGGCCGCGGCCGGGCCTGGTACCGGGGCGACTGCCACCTGCACACCGTCCACTCCGACGGGCGGCGCACGCCCGAGGAGGTGGCGGCCGGCGCCCGCGCGGCCGGCCTGGACTTCATCGTCTCCACCGACCACAACACCAGTTCCTCGCACGCCGTCTGGGGCCCGCTGGCCGGCCCCGACCTGCTGGTCCTGCCGGGCGAGGAGGTCACCACCCGCAACGGCCACTGGCTCGCCCTCGGCCTGGAGGCCGGCCAGTTCGTCGACTGGCGCTACCGCTCGCGCGACGAGGAGTACCCGCGCTTCGTCCGCCAGGTCCACCGGGCCGGCGGCCTGGTGGTGCCCGCCCACCCGTACTGCCCGTACGTCGCCTGCCAGTGGAAGTTCGGCTACGAGGGGGCCGACGCCGTCGAGGTGTGGAACGGCCCCTGGACGTACGACGACGAGTCGGCGGTGGACACCTGGGACGGCCGGCTCGCCGTCGCCCTGCGCGAGGGCCGCGGCTGGCTGCCCGCGCTCGGCAACAGCGACGCGCACAGCGAGCCGCAGGTCATCGGCTCCCCGCACACCGTGGTGCTGGCCGAGGACCTCAGCCGGGACGCGGTCCTGGACGGGCTGCGCGCCGGGCGCAGCTGGCTGGCCGAATCCGCCGCCGTCCGGCTCGACTTCACCGTCACCGGGCACGGCCGCCAGGCCGGCATCGGCGAGGAGCTGACCGTCCCGGCCGACGCCCCGCTGGACGTCCGGCTCACCGTGTCCGGGGTGCCGGGCGGGACGGTCCGCCTCCTCACCGACGAGGGGCAGATGCACCAGGAATCGCTGCCCGCCGACGGCGCCGGCACCGTGGTCTGGCGCACCACCGCCTCGCTCGCCGCGTACGTCCGGGCCGAGGTGCGCCACCCGAAGGCGGACGGCACCCCGGGCAGGGGCAACGCGATGGGCCCGGAGCTGCCCTGGGGGCCGATGGCGGCGCTCACCAACCCGATCGTGCTGCGCACCGAGGACCGGTAGGGGTCCGCAGCGGAGGTCCGCAGCGGTCCCCCGGCCCCCGCCGACCCGCCCCCGGCTTCCCGCCGACCCGCGCCCGACCACCCGCCGACCCGCCCAGGAACCGGATGGGGGACGACTCGGGCCACCCGTTTGGACTAGGTTGATCCCCGAAACGCATCAGTCGTAGGGACGAGGCGGTCGGTTGTCCGGTATACGGGCCGACCAGCCCCTTCGCACGCCGACCGCCCCGCCCCCGGCTACCCGACCGTCCCCGGCCCGCGAAGGGATCAGCAGCTGTGAACCGTACGACCGTAGGTGGGCCGGAGCTCGGGGGCGGCCGGGGAGCCGGGGGCGTCCTCGTCCTCGTCGACCCGGCCGGGGCCGGGAACAGCCCGGTCGCGGAGCTGCTCGCCCGGGAGCTGGACCCGGGCGTCCACCTGCGGACGGACGACTTCCTGCGGGTCATCCGCGACGGCCGGCTCCCGCCCGCCCGGCCCGAGGCCGACCGCCGGAACGCCACCGCCCTGGCCGCCGCCGCCCAGGCCGCCTTCGCGTACGCCACCCGCGGCTACCAGGTCGTGGTGGAGGCCCCCGCCGAGCCGGCCGCCCTGGACACCTTCCGCCGCGAGAGCCGCACCACCGGCGCCGCCCTCCACTACGTCGTCCTGCACCCGGGCGCGGCCCCCGAGGACGCCACCCACACCCTCGACACCACCGCCCTCACCCCCGAGGCCACCGCCGCCTCCGTGCTGGCCGCCCTCACCCGCCGCACCCACCTGCTCGGCTGGTAGCCCGCTCCACCGCGGTCAGGCGCCGACCACTCCGTCGATCGCCTCCCGCAGGAAGTCCGCGTGCCCGTTGTGCCGGGCGTACTCGTGGATCAGGTGGAGCATCACCAGCCGCAGCGACACCTCGGCGTCCCACCGGGCCTGGTAGCCGGTGACGTCGAGGGACTCGGCGGCGAGCTCGATCCGCCGGGCGTGCTCGACCTCGGTCCGCCAGGCGGCGAAGGCCTCGGCCCGGGTGGCGCCGTCGGGATCGTACGCGGCCTGGTAGTCGCCGTCCTCGGACCAGACCAGCGGCAGGTCCTCGCCGTCGATCACCCGGCGGAACCAGGTGCGCTCCACCTCCGCCATGTGCCGGACCAGCCCGAGCAGGCTGAGCGTGGACGGCGGGCTGGAGCGCAGCCGCAGCTGTTCGTCGGTCAGGCCCTCGCACTTCAGGGCGAGGGTCGCCCGGTGGAAGTCGAGGAAGCCGCGCAGCATCTCGCGCTCGCCGCCGGTCAGCGGCGGGGCGGGGCGGTCGTCGGGGGTGTTCACGGGGCGTTCTCCTCGCGGTGGTCGGACGTCCCGCGGACTGTAGCGAACCGTCCGGCCCGCCCGGAAAGCGTTTTCCGCACGCGCGCGTCCACCTGTCACATCCGGGTGCCCTCCGGTGTCTTCATGCGCCCCGGCCGACCTCGCCCGGTAGCCGCCCCCGGTCGCGTGGTGGTGCCCCGCGCCCCCTCGGAGCACCACCACGCCCCCCACGGCCCCCTGGACAGCGGGCAGTCCGCCATCACGTAACGTGTTCGGACAACCACGGGTTTGGGTACGTACCTCGGCACGCCCACAGCGCCGAGGTACCGTTCCGCTCCACCTCACAGAGCCCCGACCACCACGCCGTCCCGAGGAACCGAAAGCCATGAACCAGGACCGCATCCCCCCGACCGTGCGCCGGACCTACGGCACCGACGATCTGGCCAAGGCGGCCAGCTTCGCAGGAGGATTCATCAATTTCGGTTACTGGCAGGGGATCGATCTGACGGCCCCGACCCCCGACGACCGGGTCCGCAGTCAGGAGCAGCTCTACCGGCGGGTGCTACGGGAGTTCCCGGAGCCGCGCGAACGGCTGCGGCTGGCCGAGGTGGGCTGCGGGCGCGGCCTGGGGGCCGCCCTCGCCCTGCGGGAGTTCCGCTTCGCCGCGGTGACGGGCGTGGACATCCACCCCGACCAGATCGAGCGCGCCCGCGCCGTCAACGCGAGAGCCCTGGCGACGTACCCCGATCGGCTGGCGTACACCCTCGGCTCGGCGGACGAACTCCCGTTCTCCGACGGCTACCTGGACGGCGTCTACTCCGTCGAGGCCGCCCAGCACTTCCGCGAGCTGACCGGCTTCGCCCGCGAGAGCGCCCGCGTCCTGCGCTCCGGCGGCCGCCTCGTCGTGACCACCTTCTTCACCGCCCCCGGCCCCGACGCCGCCGAGCGCCTCAAGATCCTGCTCGCCAGCTTCGCCGACGGCCTCGACGTCGCCCACCCCCTCGACGACTTCACCGCCGCCCTCACCCGCTCCGGCTTCACCGACATCACCACCGACTCCATCGGCGCCGAGGTCTGGCCGGGCTTCGACCGCTACCTCACCGACACCGTCCCCACCGCCCACTGGTCCCGCCACTTCCTCACCGCCTGGCGCGACGGCCTCGTCGACTACCACGTCGTCACCGCCACCCGCATCTGACCCCGACCGCCGCGCGTCGACGGCCCTCGGGTCCGTCGGCCCTGGCGCCCGACCGTGCCCGGTCGGTCCAGGGGTGGGCGCTGGTGGTCAAGCCCGTCGGCGGGTTCGGTCCTAGCGTTCCCGGGTGGGGAGCGAGGGACTCCCCCGTGGCCGCCCGACGACGTCGACCTCCCCGTACCCTCCCCGGGGGGGGGCGGCGGCGGCCCCCCAGGGGTGGGGGGGGGGGGGGAGAAAGGGAGTGGGCACCTCAAAAAAAAA
>NZ_JBEXJK010000033.1:0-36624 GCF_040609095.1 Kitasatospora sp. NPDC004799 | reverse complement strand
GGGGTTTCCGCGCGCCCCTGCCGGTCAGCTGGACGGGTTCCGCACGCCCCCGCCGGTCAGCGGGACGGGTTCCGGGAGCCGCGCGGGGCGAGGAGCTGGGCGAGCAGGGCCGCGGCGGGGGCGGCGGCGAGCCGTTCGAGGGTGACCGGCCGGCCGGCGCCGTCGGCGACCGGGAGGCGCCAGTTCGGGTACTGGTCCCAGGTGCCGGGCAGGTTCTGCGGCCGCGGGTCGCCGACCAGGTCCGGCAGCCAGACCCCGACCAGCTCCGCCGGGGTGGCCCGCAGGAAGCGGTACAGCACGGGCATCGACAGCGGCTCGTCCCCGGTGAGCAGCCCGAGCCGGCCCAGCTCGGCCCGCCAGTCCGCCAGCTCCGCCACCGCCTCCTCCTGCTCCTCGCCCAGCGGCCGGGTCAGCAGGCCCAGCCGGTGCCGCAGCTCGACGTGCTCGCCGGAGAGCCGGGCCGCGGTGCTGGGCAGGTCGTGGGTGGTGAGGGTGGCCAGGCAGCCCGGCCGCCAGCGCTCGGGGGCGAGGACCGCCCCGTTCCCCTGCCAGTCCCGCTCGAACCAGAGCACGGAGGTGCCGAGGACGCCGCGCGCCGCCAGTTCCTCCCGCACGCCCGGCTCCACCGTGCCGAGGTCCTCGCCGATCACCGCCGTCCCGGCCCGGTGCGCCTCCAGCGCCAGCACGCCGAGCATCGCCTCCGCGTCGTAGCGCACGTACGCGCCCTCGGTCGGCGGGTGGCCCTTCGGCACCCACCAGAGCCGGAACAGGCCCATCACGTGGTCGATCCGCAGGGCCCCCGCGTGCCGGGCGGTGGCCCGCAGCAGCTCGGCGAACGGGGCGTAGCCGGCCTCGGCCAGCGCGTCCGGGCGCCAGGGCGGCAGGCCCCAGTCCTGGCCGTGGGCGTTGAAGGCGTCCGGCGGGGCGCCGACCGAGATGCCGCCGGCCAGCACGACCTGCAGGGCCCAGGCGTCCGCGCCGTCGGGGTGGACGCCGACGGCCAGGTCGTGGATCAGGCCGACCGGCATGCCCGCCTCGCGGGCCGCCCGCTGGGCGTCGGCGAGCTGCTGGTCGACCTGCCAGGCGAGCCAGCGGTGGAACTCGACCCGCTCGCCGAGCTCCTTCTCCGCCCGCTCCACCTGTGGGCCGTCCGGGTGACGCAGGTCCTTCGGCCAGTGGTGCCAGTCCGGGCCGTGCTCCTCGGCCAGGGCGTTCCACAGCGCGTGCCGGCGCAGCCACTCGCCCTCGCGGCGCCGGTACGCCTCGTACGCGGCCTGCCGCCCGGGGCCGCGCGGCACCTCGTGCAGCAGCTCCAGGGCCTCGCGCTTGGCCTGCCAGACGGCGTCCCGGTCGATCAGCGCGTCGTGGACGAGCACCTCCTCGCGCAGCCGGGCGGCGCGGCGGGCCGGCTCCTCGGCCCGTCGCCGCTGCTCCGCGGTCAGGTACGCGTACTCGGGGACGGCCTCGATCCGCAGGTGCACCGGGTCGGCGAAGCGGCGCGAGGACGGGCGGTAGGGGGACGGGTCGGAGGGGCTGGTGGGCACGCCCGCGTGCAGCGGGTTGATCTGCACGAAGCCCGCGCCGAGATCGGCGCCGGCCCACCGGACCAGCTCACCGAGGTCGCCGAGGTCGCCCATGCCCCAGGAGCGCTCGGACAGCACGGAGTACAGCTGGGCGAGGAACCCCCAGCCGCGGCCGGGCAGTTGCGGCAGCCGCTCGGGGGCGACGATCAGCGCGGCCCGGGCCCGTTTCCCGTCGCTCTCCGCGGTGAGCACGTGGCGCCCCAGCGGCAGGTCCCCCGGCACCCAGTGCGAGTGCCCGCGCGGCAGCTCCCAACTCCCGCCGTCCTCCAGCTCCACCCGCACCCGGGCGTCCGCCGGCACGTCCAGCGCCGCCCGTCGGCCCTGCCGCACCACCACGCACGGGGGCAGCAACCGTCCCCGCTGCTCGGCCCGGTGACGCTCCAGCGCCTCCCGCACCTCCTGCGGCGACCCGGCCGCCACCCCCATCGCCGCCAGCACCGCCACCAGCGTCCGCGCCCCCACCGCCTGCCCGCCCGGCCCCGGATACCGGCTGTCCACCCCGTACGCCCGCGCCAGCGCCACCAGTTCGGCGGGCGGCGGCGGAGCATCCTGCGCCGGCACCTGCTCGGCTCCGTCACTGTCGTGGTAAGCGGCCACTCGCGGCTCCTGCGATGTCTCGGCAACGCCCGGTCAGGACGACCACAGTCCTACCCGCGTGACCCCACGATCACCCAGCGCGACACGACGGGCGCCGGGCGGAACGGGCGCGGTCCCGGCCGGGTCAGCAGGACTTGAGGGCGCGGGCGCGGAACTTGGCGGCCTTCACCCGGGTCGCGCCGCCGCCCTCCCGGTAGGTGAGGACCTCGTCGCCCTCGAGCTTCTCCAGGTCGGCGAGCGTGAAGTCCACGAAGGAGCTCTTGGGCAGGGTGGTCGTGGGGTAGGCGGTGTAGGTCTGGCCGGCGGTGAGGGCGGTGATCTCGGTGACGCCCGCGGTCCAGCCGGGGGGCGTGCGGAAGAGGGGGAAGCGGTCGGTCGACCGGTCCCCGCCGGGGTCCGGGGTGATCTCCCATTCCGCCCCCCGCAGGTCGCCGCCGGTGGCTTTGACCGACACCGAGAGCACCTCGCCGCCCGGGCAGAGCGGGGTGAGGACGGCGAAGCCGTCACCGTCCCGCTGGAGGCCGACGGTCGGCTCGGGCGCCGGGGAGCAGCCGGTGGCCGTGAGCAGGCCGACCGCGATCAGGGCCGGCAGCCATCGGCGCGGTGACGGTACTACCATCCACTCTTCCCTCCCCCCTGGGCACGGTTGACGCAGCGCCACACCGTGACGCCGATTCTGCTGGCTGCGGCCGGTCCGCACCAGGGGGCGGAGCGGATCGCGACGAGGGATCAACCGGGGCAAAGTCGGCATAGCCGTCGGCGGCGTTGACACTCGGGTCGGCAAGCTGGTGGGGTTGCCGACGATGTGGTCGCGGCCTGGCGAGGAGGCTCCTGTGCAAGCCCGAGTGTCCGTGGTGGCCGGGCGGCGGTTGCGGTCGCAGTTGGAGCAGAGTCCGGCGTTGCGGGAGGTGCTGCAGCACCCCGCGGCGGTGGTGGCGCGGCGGGCCACGGCGCGGACCTGCCGTCAGTTGGCGCCGCGGACGGCGGACCGGCTGATCGCCGACCTCAAGGGGACGGAGCCGCTGCTGGCGTCCGTGCGCGAGGGGCGCGAGGAGCGGGTCGGGCGGCGGCCGGGGCGGCGGACGATGCAGATCGCCGCCGGGGTCGCGGCCGCGGCGGTGGTCGGCGGGCTACTGGCCGGCTCACTGCCCTCGACGGCGTACGCGGCGGCCACGGCGCCGGACGTGGTGAGCTCCGCGCCGCAGACGCCGCTGGGCAGCGTGACCGACCCGAAGGTGTTCCCGAAGCCGCAGCAGCAGAGCGTGGCGGGCAAGCCCGTCGCGGTGCCGTCCGCGGTGACGCTGGTGACCGCGCCCAAGGTGGACCTCGGCGCGGTGCGGGCCGTCCGGGAGGTGCTGGAGGTCGCCGGGGCGGGCGAGGTGACGCCGCAGCCGGACGGCGGGACGCCGGCCGCCGGCGCGCTGGTGGTGTACGTCGGCGGGCCCGCCGAGGGTGCCGGCGGCGAGGTGGACCGGGTGCTGCGGCAGCTGGCCGCGGCGGCCGGCGGCAAGGACGGCACCGGCCCGACCACCGCCGGGATGCCGGCCGGCGGGTACGTGCTGTCGGCCGGTCAGCTGCCCGCCCAGGGCGGCGGGACGTACGGCGCCGTGGTGCTGGCCGGCGTCGACGCCACCGGCACCTTCTACGCCGCGCAGAGCCTGCGCCAGCTGCTCGCCGCCGTACCGGCCGGGCAGGGCCAGGCGCCGGGCGCGGCCGGGCTCGGACTGCCCGGGATCACCCTGCGGGACTGGCCCACCGGGGCACCGGTGCGCGGCACCGCGGAGGCCTTCTACGGCACCCCGTGGACCGCCCAGCAGCGGCTGGAGCAGGTCGACTTCCTGGGCCGCTCCAAGCAGAACTTCTACCTCTACGCCCCCGGTGACGACCCGTACCGGCTCTCCCGCTGGCGCAACGCCTACCCCGGGGCCCAGGCCGAGGAGCTGCGCGAACTGGGCTTCCGGGCGCGGCAGAACCACGTCACGCTCGGCTACGCGATCGACCCGGGGCAGTCCTTCTGCTTCAGCTCCGGCAAGGACGTGGACGCGCTGGTGAACAAGCTGGACGGGCTGCGCAAGCTCGGCTTCACCGCCTTCCAGCTGCAGTTCCTGGACGTCAGCTACGACGAGTGGCACTGCGACGACGACAGCGACGAGTACGGCTCCGGGCCCGCCGCCGCCGCCAAGGCGCAGGCCGCGCTGGTGAAGAAGGTGCAGGACCGGCTGATCGCCAGGAACCCGGGCCTGGCCCCGCTGTCCGTCGTCCCCACCGAGTACCACCAGCAGGGCTCCACCCCGTACCGCAAGGCGCTGGCGGCCGCGCTGCCGGAGGGCGTCCAGGTGGCCTGGAGCGGGGTCGGGGTGATCCCGGAGAAGATCACCGGCCCCCAGGCCTCGGACACCGCCGGGCTGTACGGGCACCCGCTGCTCACCATGGACAACTACCCGGTCAACGACGCCACCCCGGACCGGCTCTTCCTCGGCGCCTACACCGGGCGCGACCCGGAGGTGGCCACCCGCTCGGCGGCGCTGCTGACCGGCGCGATGCAGCAGCCGGTGGCCTCCCGGATCGCCGTCTCGACGGCCGGCGACTTCGCCTGGAACCCGGCCGGGTACCAGCCGGAGGAGTCCTGGCAGGCCGCCGTGCGCTCGCTGGCCGGGCCGACCGGCGCCGCCCCGACGCCCGCCGGGACGGCGCTGGCCGCCGTCACCGCGCTGGCCGGGAACAGCACCTCCTCGCCGCTGTCCAAGCAGGAGTCCGGCTACCTGGCGCCGCTGCTGGACCGGTTCTGGGCGGCCGCCGAGCCCACCTCCGGCGCCACCCCCGACCTCGCCCGGCTGATCGAGGCCGCCGCCCCGCTGCGGGACGCCTTCGCCACCATGGCCACCGCCCAGCAGACCCTGGCCGGCACCCCGGCCACCACCCAGCTGGCCGGGGAGGCCGCGCCCTGGCTGGGCCCGCTGCGCGACTACGGGCTGGCCGGGCAGGCCGCCCTCGACATGCTGCTGGCGCAGCGCGGCGGCGACGGCACGGCGGCCTGGAAGGCCCGGGTCGAGCTCAACCGGCTGCGCGAGCAGCTGGACCGCGCCCCGGCCACCGTCGGCGCCGGGGTGCTCGGCCCGTTCCTGGAGCGCGCCGTGCGCGCCGCCGACAACTGGGCGGGCGTGGGCGGCGGCGCGGTCGCCCCGACCACCACCATGGGCACCGCGCAGGACCACCTGCCCGCGCTGATGGCCGACGGCGTGGCCGACACCTTCTACTGGAGCTCCGCTCCCCCGCAGCCCGGCGACGCGGTCGGCCTGGACCTCGGCGCGGGCCGCCCGGTCAGCGGCGTGACCGTGCTGATGGGCGGCTGGGGCAACGGCCCGGACGCCCGGACCGCCACCGACGACTACATCCGCGACGGCGTGCTGGAGTACTCCACCGGCGAGGGCGGCTGGAAGCAGCTCGCCGTCGTGAAGAACCAGAAGACGGTCAGCGCCCAGCTCCCGCCGGGCACCGTGGTACGGGCGGTGCGGCTGCGGGCCACCGCCGCGCAGAAGACCGCCGTCGCGGTGCGCGAGTTCACCGTCACCGCCCCGGACGACTCCCCGGCCAGCGTCAGCGGCGGCCCGGACGCGGAGCCCGGCTCCTCGGCCGCCGCCGTGCTGGACGGCAACCCGGACACCGCGTACCGGGCCGCCAAGCCGCCGACCGCGCTGGACGAGCCGCTCACCGTCGAGCTCGGCGCGGCCCGTCCGCTGGACCGGCTCACCGTGCTGACCGACCCGGCCGTGCGCGCCACCGCCACCGTCGCGGTGCGCCGGGCCGACGGCACCTGGGCCGACATCGGCACCGTGCAGCCCGGCTACAACGAGCTGCCGGCCGGCGGGCAGCCCGCCGACGCCTTCCGGCTGACCTGGAAGCCCGGCGGCGAGCCTCCGGTGGTCAACCAGGTGATCCCCTGGTACGCGGACGCCCCGGCGGCCCGGCTCAGCCTCTCCGACCCGGCCCTGGACGTGGTCACCGGCGCCACCGCGCCGGTGCAGACCCGGGCCACCGTGGAGGCCGGCCGCCCCGAGGGCACCACGGGCGAGCTGCGCACCGAGGTGCCGCCCGCCGCCAAGGGCCTGACCGTTACCCCGGCCGGCCCGGTGAGCGTGCCGCGCGGCGGCCGGGTGGGGGTGCCGCTGCTGGTCGCCGCCACCGCGGAGACGCCGTCCGGGACGTACCAGGTGCCGGTGCAGTTCGTGGCCGGCGGGACGACCGTCCGGCAGGTGCTCCAGGTGCACGTGGTGCCGCCCACCGGCGGCCCGGACCTGGCGGTCGGGGCGAAGGCCACCTCCTCGGGCGACGAGACGGCGAGCTTCCCGGCCTCGGCGGTCACCGACGGCGACCCGAAGACCCGCTGGTCCTCGCCGGCCAAGGACGACGCCTGGGTGCGGCTGGAGCTGCCGCAGGCGACCCGGCTGGGCGCGGCGGTGCTGCACTGGCAGGCCGCGTACGCCGCCTCGTACCGGATCCAGGTCTCGGCGGACGGGAACACCTGGACCGACGCGGCGACGGTGGACAGCGGCAAGGGCGGGGACGAGACGGTGCGGTTCGACGCGCCCGGGGTCCGGTACGTCCGGGTGCAGGGCGTGGCGCGGGCGACCAAGTACGGCTACTCGCTGTGGGGCGTCGAGCTGTACGCGGTGACCCCGCCGGCCGCGCCGCAGGCCCCGGCCGGCCAGCCCGCCCAGCCGGGCGGCGCGCCGCCCGCGGCGGCGGTGCCCCCGGCGGCGGCCAAGCCGTAGCGGACCGCCTGGGCAGCGCCCGGCGAGCCCCTCTGACTCGAGCCGGGCACAGAAGAAACAGCGGCGGGCCGCCGGCTCCCCGGTGCGGGGGGCTCGGCGGCCCATGAGGCGCGTACCGACGGTGTGACGGGCGGGCCCTTGTGGAGCTGTGGTCAGGCGGAGAGCGGTTCGGGCTGCTCGCCGCGGCGGACGGGGGCGGGGTGGGCGGTGTGCGCCCGGCCGAGCGGGACCGGGTGGGCCGGCTGCTCGGTGCGGTCGTGGTGCTCGTGCTCGCCCCACTGCGGGGCGCGCAGCTGGTCCGCACCGCCGTAGGGCTCCAGGTAGGGCCGCCACCGCGGGTCCTTGATCCCGGTGCCGATGATGCGCCAGGCCAGGCCGCTGGGCGGCGCGGGTGGTCGCTTCATCCGCCAGCCGAGTTCGGTGAGGTGGCGGTCGGCCTTGGTGTGGTTGCAGCGGCGGCAGGCCGCCACCACGTTGTCCCACCGGTGCTGGCCACCGCGGCTGCGCGGGATGACGTGGTCGACGCTGGTGGCGGCGGCCCCGCAGTAGACGCAGCGGCCGTGGTCGCGGGCGAACAGCGCCCGGCGAGTGAGCGGGACGGGCCCGCAGAACGGGACCCGCACGAAGCGGGTCAGACGGACGACGGACGGCGCCGGAAGGGCGCTGGTGGCGCTGTGCAGAGTGACTCCCGAGTCCTCCAGGCTGACCGCCTTGTGGTTGAGGACCAGGATGAGTGCGCGGCGCATCGATACGACGCCGAGTGGCTCGTAGGACGCGTTGAGGACCAGGACATGCGGCACGGATGCCTCCTTGGACGCCTGCGGCGCGTGGCTCGCGCCGGGACGAGCGGGTGGATCGCGCCACGCGTGCTGCGCGATCTCCCCCAGTGTCGCCTTACGCCTTTGTACGGCGCCACCACTCCTGTGTAACGGACCTGACGTGAACTCCGGGTGTGGTCTCTGTCATAACCGGTATGCCCGGGGAAGGTCGGGTTGCACCCGGGTGGCGGTGCGGCGGGCCCCGGTGACCCTGCCGGGTGGCCCTCCGAGGGCAGGATTCGGCCGTCCGGAGCAGTGCCCCGACGGCCCCGGACGGCCGTGGAGCCGGGGTGCGCGGGGAGCGTACGGGGGCGTTGACGGGGCGTTCGGGACGCTCCGTACGCCCTCGGACACGCTCGCGGGAGGTTCCCTTCGCGTCCCGGCCTGCGTGTCCCCGTGCGTCCTGGCTCGTCCCTGCGCGTCCCGGCTCGTCCTGGCGGGCTTCCGGCGGCGGATAGGCTAAGGCGCACGGTCCGCGGGCCGCTTGCCGGCGGTGCGGGCCCGCCACACACCCAAGCCAGGAAGGTCCGCACGTGTTCAGCTCCGGTGCCACCGGTCCGTCCGACGCGTCCCCGACGCTCGCCTCCCCGACGCCGAGCCCGAGCCCCACCGCGCAGCTGCCCGAGCTCGACCTGCGGATCCCGACCAGCGCGCAGGAGGTCTCGGACACCACCCGGCAGGCCGCCAGCTGGTTCGACACCCACTGGCAGGGCTGGCTGGCGGCCGGGCTGCGGATCGTCTTCATCATCGTGCTGGCCATGGTGCTGCGGGCCGTGGTGCGCAAGCTCATCACCCAGCTGATAGGGCGGATGGCGCGCACCTCCGAGCACCAGGAGGAGAGCCGGCTGGGCGGGCTGCTGGCCAACACCGGGGTGGTGAACACCGAACGGCGCCAGCAGCGCTCGGAGGCGATCGGCTCGGTGCTGCGCAGCGTGGCCTCCTTCACCATCCTGGGCACGGCGGCGCTGATGGTGCTGTCCGCCCTGGGGGTCAACCTGGCGCCGCTGCTGGCGAGCGCCGGTGTGGCCGGTGTGGCGATCGGTTTCGGCGCCCGCAACCTGGTCACCGACTTCCTCTCCGGGGTCTTCATGATCATGGAGGACCAGTACGGCGTCGGCGACGAGATCGACACCGGGGTGGCCACCGGCACCGTGCTGGAGGTCGGCCTGCGGGTGACCAAGCTGCGCGGCGCGAACGGCGAGATCTGGTACATCCGCAACGGCGAGGTGAAGCGGATCGCCAACATGAGCCAGGGCTGGGCGACCGCCTCGGTGGACGTGCAGGTCGGGTACAAGGAGGACCTGGTCCGGGTCGAGGACCTGATCCAGACGACGGCCGAGCTGATGGCCAAGGAGGCCCCGTACGACGAGCTGATCTGGGCGCCGGTGTCGGTCCTGGGCGTGGAGTCGGTCGCCTCGGACTCGGTGGTGGTGCGGGTCGAGGCCCGGACGGCCCCGGGCAAGGCGCTCTCCGTCTCCCGGGCGCTGCGCCAGCGGCTGAAGGTGGCCTTCGACCGGGCCGGGATCAAGGTCAAGGAGGAGGTCCCCACCGCGGCCGCCGCCGGGGCCACCGGCGTGGTGATCGCCCCCTCCCCGGTGCCCGCCACCGAGCAGGCCGCCCCCTCCGCCCTGGCCGACCCCGCCTCCCCCCGCTACCGCGCGACCGAGCCCATCCCGGCCGGGAAGGGCGCCGACGACGCGGCGAAGGCGTAGCCCGCGGGCCGTACGGACACGGACGAGGCCCCGTTCCCACCGCGGTGGGAACGGGGCCTCGTGCTGTCCCTGCGCACGGCCGGTAACGCTTCGGCATCCTCCGGGGGACTCACCATTGACACCCCGCTGACAGGGCGCTTACGGTCCTTCCCAAGCGACTGGAAAGTTTCCTAACAGTTCATCCGGGGCCCGTCCGTGGGCCGGGCCGGGCAGTCGGAAGGGGAGGATTCCGGGCATGACCAAGAGCACCGCCAAGGCCCCCCTCGCCGGCACGCCCAGCCTGCTGCGGGCCATCAACGACCGGGCCGCCCTCGAACTGCTGCTGGAGAACGGGCCGCTCTCCCGCACCCAGATCGGCACCCTGACCGGGCTGTCCAAGCCCACCGCCTCCCAGCTGCTGGCCCGGCTGGAGGCGGCCGGGCTGGTCCTGCCGGTCGGCACCACGGCGGGCGGGCCGGGCCCCAACGCCCAGCTGTACCAGGTGAATCCGGCCGCCGGGTACGTCGCCGGACTGGACGTCACCAACAGCGAGATCCGGGTCGCCGTCGCCGACATCACCGGCACCACGCTGGCCGAGCACGCCGTGCCGACCAAGGGCGTCCCAGCCGCCGGGACCGTTCCGGCCGTCGCCGCCGCGGTGGCCGAGGCCGTCCGGGCGGCCGGTCTGCCCGAGGGTGTCCTGCGCACCGTCGCGATCGGGGTCGGCGGCGCGCCCGACCCGGTCACCGGCAAGCTGCGCTACGCCTCCCACCTGCCCGGATGGCACTCGCCGCGGCTGGTGGAGGAGCTGACCGGGGCGATCGGCGCGCCGGTGTCGATCGAGAACGACGTGAACCTGGCCGCCGTCGCCGAGCAGTCCTCGGGCGCCGCGGCCGGCTTCGAGGACTTCGTCCTGCTCTGGGCCGGGGCCGGGGTCGGCGCGGCGATCGTGATCGCCGGGCGGCTGCACCGCGGCTTCACCGGCGGCGCCGGGGAGGTCGGCTACATGCCGCTGCCCGACTCCCCGGTCGAGTGGGACGCCCGCCGCCGCAAGTTCGGCGGGTTCCAGGCCCTGGTCGGCGCGCCCGCCGTCCGGGCCCTGGCCCGGGAGCACGGGCTCGGCGCGGCCACCGCGCAGGAGTCCATCGCCCGGGCGCTGGCCGTCCCCGGTGCGGGCGACGCCTTCCTCGCCGAGCTGGCCGGGCGGCTCGCCGTCGGGCTGGCGGTGATCGTCGCCGTCGTCGACCCCCAGCTGGTGGTCCTCTCCGGCGTGGTGCCGAGCGCGGGCGGCGAACGGCTGCGCGCGCTGGTCGAGGACGAGCTGGCGCGGATCTCCATCGCCCGGCCGGAGGTCCGCAGCAGTGCCCTGTCCGGCTCACCGGTCCTGCTCGGCGCCCTGCAGCGCGCCCTGTCCGACGCCCGCGAGGCGGTCTTCTCCACCCACTGACGCACTCCGTGAACGGCCCGCCCCCACCGACGCTCCCCCTGTCACCTCGCCCACCTGCACCCACCTCTCCCAACCCCCGAACGCGGGACCCGAGGCAATGAGGCCTGCCCGCGCACTCCCAGGAGGATCCCGAAGTGCACGCCACCACCTCCCGCAGAGGCCGTCGCACGATCGCCGCCGTCGCCGGCAGCGCCGTCCTGGCCCTGCTCGCCTCCGCCTGCACCGGTTCCAGCGACACGGGCGGCGCCGACGACTCGGCGAGCGGCAAGGACGTCACCATCACCTTCTGGCACGGCTGGAGCCAGGAGAACGAGACCAAGGCGATCAACGAGAACATCGCCGCCTTCGAGAAGTCCCACCCCAACATCCACGTCAAGGCCGTGGGCAACATCCCGGACGACAAGGTCAACCAGTCCCTGCGGGCGGGCGGCGACGACGCGCCGGACGTGGTCTCCTCCTTCACCACCAACAACGTCGGCATGTTCTGCTCGACCAAGGCCTTCGTCGACCTCAAGCCGCTGCTCCAGAAGAGCGGCATCGACGCGGCCAAGACCTTCCCGGCCGCGATGCTCGACTACACCCAGTTCCAGGGCAACCAGTGCTCGCTGCCGCTGCTCGGCGACGCGTACGGCCTGTACTACAACAAGAAGGCCTTCGCCGACGCCGGCATCGCCGCCCCGCCGAAGACCTTCAGCGAGTTCGCCGAGGCCGCCGCCAAGCTGACCGTCGCCGACGGCGACTCGTACAAGCAGCTCGGCTTCATGCCGCTGTACCACGGCTACGAGTCCACCACCGAGCACTACCTCGGCCAGTACGGCCCGACCTACTTCGGCCCCGACGGCAAGTCGAGCATCGCCTCCGACCCGAAGGTCGCCGCGATGCTCAAGTGGCAGAAGGGCCTGGTCGACCAGCTCGGCGGCTACGCCAAGCTGGACCGGTTCCGCTCGACCTTCGGCGAGGAGTTCAGCGCCAAGAACCCCTTCCACACCGGCCAGGTCGCGATGGCCCTCGACGGCGAGTGGCGCACCGCCTCGCTCGCCGAGAACAAGCCCGGCTTCGAGTGGGCCACCGCCGCCTTCCCCGTCCCGGACGACCAGGCGGACACCTACGGGCGCGGCTACCAGACCGGCACCATCGTCGGCATCGCCAGCACCAGCCGGAAGCAGGCCGCCGCCTGGGAGTTCGTCAAGTACCTGACCACGGACACCGACGCGGTGGTGAACTTCGCCAACGCGATCCACAACGTGCCGAGCACCTTCGACGCGCTCAACTCGCCGAAGCTGGTCGCCGACGACAACTTCAAGACCTTCCTGAACGTCGCCAAGAACCCCCACTCCGGCACCACCCCGCCGGCCGCCAACGGCGGCGCCTACATCACCACCCTGCAGAACCTCGGCTACGACTACGAGTCCGGCAAGCAGTCCGACCTCCAGGCGGGCCTGGCCGCGACGGCCAAGCAGATCGACACCGACATCGCCCAGGCCAAGTAGCCCGGGAACGGTCCACGGAGCTCCCATGTCACTCGCGTTCGGCACCCGCAAGGGGAACGACGGGGCCGGCGCGGGACCGACCGGCCCGGCGGCGCCCGGCACGCAGCACCTGCTGCGCCGCAAGCGCCGCCGGGAGGCGGCCCGCACCCTCGCCTTCCTCTCCCCCTGGCTGGTCGGCTTCAGCGTCTTCTTCCTCTACCCGCTGGTCTCCACCGCCTACTTCTCCTTCACCACCTACAACGGCTTCGGCTCCCCGACCTTCAGCGGCCTGAAGAACTGGGACTACGTCTTCAACCACCTGCCGGCCTTCTGGCAGGCCCTGCTCAACACCCTGTGGCTGGTCGTGGTGATGGTGACCCTGCGGGTCGCCTTCGGCCTGGGCATCGGGATGCTCATCACCAAGGTCAAGACCGGCGCGGGCTTCTTCCGCACCGCCTTCTACCTGCCCTACCTGGCCCCGCCGGTGGCCGCGACCGTCGCCTTCGCCTTCCTGTTCAACCCCGGCACCGGCCCGGTCAACCACCTGCTCGGCGAGCTCGGCCTGCCGCAGCCCGGCTGGTTCGCCTCCGAGGACTGGTCCAAGCCGGCGCTGACCCTGCTCGCGATGTGGGGCGTCGGCGACCTGATGGTCATCTTCATGGCCTCGCTGCTGGACGTCCCCCGGGAGCAGTACGAGGCGGCCGAGCTGGACGGCGCCGGCCCGTTCCAGCGGTTCCGGTACGTCACCCTGCCGAACATCTCGCCGATCATCATGTTCGCGGTGGTCACCGGGGTGATCCAGACCATGCAGTACTACACCCAGGCGTTCGTCGCCGGGAAGGTCGCCAGCGGCATCGCCGGCAACTCCGGCCAGCAGTTCGAGCCCGGCTACCCGGGCGGCTCCACCTGGACCCTGCCGCAGATGGTCTACCGGCTCGGCTTCCAGACCTACAACTACGGCGCGGCCTGCGTCGTCGCCCTGGTGCTGTTCGCCATCTCGATGGCCGTCACCTCGATCCTGCTCCGCCGTCGCTCCGGCTTCATGGCGAGCGACGACTAAGGGCGTGTCCAACGATTCCAGTCGGGCTCGCGACGCCGGGGCACGCACCTCGCCGCGTTGTCGTCGGTCGCCAATGCTCCGCAGTGGCTCCCTCCTCCGCCTTGCGATGCACGCACCCCAACGCCGCTCACTGATCCAACGCGAATCGTCAGACACGCCCGGACCCGGGAGGACCCGATCATGACCCTTGGCACCACGCTCACCGAGCGGCCGGCCGCGGCCGTCCCCTCCCGATCCGGCGGCCCCGCCGCCCGGACCGCCCGGCGCCGCGCGTTCCTCAACTGGGTGGCCGTGCACACGGTGGCGATCGCCGCCGCGCTGTTCTTCCTGCTGCCCTTCGTCTTCGTCTTCCTCACCTCGGTGATGTCGGACGGGCAGGCGCTCACCACCGACTACTGGCCGACCGAATGGAACTGGGGCAACTACAGCAAGGTCTGGGACACCCCCGGCTTCCTCACCTGGTGGCGCAACACCCTGCTGTACGCCGGGCTCGGCACCCTGCTGACCGTGGTCTCCAGCCTCCCGGTGGCCTACGCGCTCGCCAAGTTCCGCTTCCGCGGCCGCAACCTGGCGCTGATGGGGGTCATCGCGATGATGATGCTGCCCCCGCAGGTCACCGTCATCCCGATGTTCCTGTTCTGGGCCAAGCAGATGGGCATGGACGGCTCGCTCTGGCCGCTGATCATCCCGATGGCCTTCGGCGACGCGTTCTCCATCTTCCTGCTGCGCCAGTTCCTGCTGACCATCCCCAAGGAGTACCTGGAGGCCGCCCGGATCGACGGCTGCGGCGACCTGCGCACCCTGCTGCGGGTGGTCCTGCCGATGGCCAAGCCGGCCATCGCGGCGGTCGCGCTGTTCCAGTTCTTCTACTGCTGGAACGACTACTTCGGCCCGCAGATCTACGCCAGCAACAACCACGAGGCCTGGACCCTCAGTTACGGGCTGGAGTCCTTCAAGGCCGCCCACCACACCAACTGGAACCTCACCATGGCCGCCACCCTGCTGGTGATGGCCCCGGTGATCGTCCTCTTCTTCTTCGCTCAGAAGGCCTTCATCGAAGGCGTGACACTGACAGGGGTCAAGGGCTGATGTCCGCACTCAAGTTGGCAATCGTCGGCGGCGGTTCGACGTACACCCCGGAGCTGGTCGACGGCTTCGCCCGGCTGCGCGACACCCTGCCGATCGGCGAGCTGGTGCTGATCGACCCGGCCGCCGAGCGGCTGGAGCTGATCGGCGGCCTGGCCCGGCGGATCTTCGCCCGGCAGGGGCACTCCGCGGCCGTCACCGTCACCACCGACCTGGCGGCGGGCGTCGCGGACGCCGACGCGGTGCTGCTCCAGCTGCGCGTCGGCGGGCAGGCGGCCCGCAACCAGGACGAGACCTGGCCGCTGGAGTGCGGCTGCGTCGGGCAGGAGACCACCGGTGCCGGCGGCCTGGCCAAGGCGCTGCGCACCGTCCCGGTGGTGCTGGACATCGCCGAGCAGGTGCGCCGGACCAACCCGGACGCCTGGATCGTGGACTTCACCAACCCGGTCGGCATCGTCACCCGGGCGCTGCGGGGCGCCGGGCACAAGGCCGTCGGGCTGTGCAACGTCGCGATCGGCTTCCAGCGCAAGTTCGCCGGGCACCTGGGCGTGGACCCGGAGCTGGTCCGGCTCGACCACGTCGGTCTCAACCACCTGACCTGGGAGCGCGGGGTGACCCTGCTGGACGCCCCGGGCGCCGCGACCGGGCGCGAGGTGCTCCCGGAGCTGCTCTCCTCGCACGGCAAGGAGATCGCCGAGGACCTGCACCTGCCGCAGTCCCTGGTCGAGCGGCTCGGCGTGGTGCCGTCCTACTACCTGCGGTACTTCTACCAGCACGACGCGGTGGTGGCGGAGCTGCGGGAGCAGGGCTCGCGGGCCGCGCAGGTGGCCGAGATCGAGCGGCAGCTGCTGGAGCTGTACGCCGACCCGGCCCTGGACACCAAGCCCGAGCTGCTCGGCAAGCGCGGCGGCGCCTTCTACTCGGAGGCCGCCGTCCAGCTGATCGCCGCGCTGCTCGGCACCGGCGGCGGGACGTCCGTGCAGGTGGTGAACACCCGCAACGACGGCGTGCTGCCCTTCCTGCCGGACGACGCCGTCATCGAGGTGCCGGCGGAGGTGGACGCCCGGGGCGTGCGCCCGCTGCCGCAGCGGCCCGTCGAGCCGCTGTACGCCGGGCTGATCGCCGCCGTCACGGCGTACGAGCACCTCGCCCTCGACGCCGCCCTGCGCGGCGGCCGCGACCGGGTCTTCGACGCCCTGCTCGCCCACCCGCTGGTCGGCCAGATCGAACTCGCCGACCAGCTCACGGACCGGCTGCTCGCCCACAACCGCGAGCACCTCGCCTGGGCCTGATCCGGCCCGCGACCCGCCCGCCCGACGGCCGGACCAGGCCGCCGGGCGGGCACCGCGAGGAGACCGTCCACCCCCGGCCGGGGACCTTTCGGCCGGGCTTCCCGGCCGGGACCACGGCCGGGCACCCGGCCGACGACCACGGCCCGGGCCACGTACGAGCCGCGGGGACCTGATGACCCACCAGTCCGAACCACTCCTGCCCGGCGTCCTCGCCATCGACGCGGGCAACTCCAAGACCGACGTCGCCCTGATCGGCGCCGACGGCAGCATCCTCGGCACCGCCCGCGGCGGCGGCTTCGCCCCGCAGAAGATCGGCGGCGCGGCGGCCGTGGCCGGTCTCGCCCCGCTGGTCGAGCAGGCCGCCGCCGAGGCCGGCCACCCGTCCTGGCGCGGCGTGCTCACCAGCCACGTCAGCGCCTGCCTGGCCAACGCCGACCTGCCGGTCGAGGAGGAGGGGCTGCGCGAGGCGCTGGAGTCCCACCCCTGGGGAGCCAGCAACACCGTCGTCAACGACACCTTCGGCCTGCTGCGGGCCGGCACCGACGGCCCGCGCGGGGTCGCGGTGGTCTGCGGCGCCGGGATCAACTGCGTCGGCCTGCTGCCGGACGGCCGCACCGCCCGCTTCCCCGCCCTCGGCGAGCTCACCGGCGACTGGGGCGGCGGCTCCGGGCTCGCCGTCGCCAGCATGTGGCACGCCGTCCGCGCGGAGGACGGCCGCGGCGGGCCGACCGGGCTGGCCCGGGCCATCGCCGAGCACTTCGGCCTGCCCAGCGCCGGCGCCGTCGCCGAGGCCGTCCACCTCGGGCACCTGCCGGCCGGGCGGCTGCACGAGATAGCCCGGGTGCTGTTCGCGGTCGCGGGTGAGGGCGACAGGGTCGCGCTGGAGCTGGTCGACCGCCAGGCCGACGAGATCGTCCGGCTCGCGGTGGTGGCGCTCGGCCGCCTGGAGCTGCTGGACACCCCGACCCCGGTGGTGCTGGGCGGCGGCGTGCTCGCCTCCCGGCAGCCCCTGCTGCTGGACAACCTGACCGCCCGGCTCGCCGAGGCCGCGCCGCTGGCCGAGCCGCGCGTCGTCGTCGCCCCGCCGGTGCTGGGCGCGGCGCTGCTCGGCCTGGACCACCTGGCGGCGGGCGCGCGGGCGCAGGCCCGGGTGCGCGAGGCGTACGCGGCGGGCCGGCCGGTGGCGGCCTGACGGCCGTTCAGTGACCTCCGCTCGGTGACCTCCGCTCGGTGACCCCCCTCCCCCGCCGGACCCGCACGTCCGACGGGGGAGGGAACCGCGGGCCGGGGCCCGGTCGTGTCAAGCGGGGTACCGACGACCGCCGCCGCCCGGGGAGACTTGTCCCATGGCCCCGCCCCGCATCCTCCTCGCCGCCGCCCTGCTGGCCTGTACCGCCGCGGCCGCGCTCACCGGCTGCACGCCCGCCGACTCCGGCTCCACGGTGGCCGCCGCCTCGGCCGCCGCGCTGGCCGACGAGGGCGCGGACGACCTGCTGGACGACGAGGACGACCTGTTCTACGAGGAGGAGGAGTACGGCTCCCCCGGCGCCGAGCCGTCCTCCTCCTACTCCTCCTCCGACGCACCGTCCGCAGGGCCGTCCGACGCACCGTCCGCAGGGCCGTCCGAAGGACCCGAGTGCGCCGCCCCCACCCCGCACCCCGGGCACGAGGTCCTCGTCGTCGTCTCCGCCGGCCCGGCCGAACTCACCGCCCGGCCCGCCCGCTTCAGCTGCGGCTCGGCCCGCTACGAGCCCGTCGGCAGCCCCGTCCACTACGGCTTCGCCGGGGCGGGCGTGGCGGCGACCCTGGTCGACGCCCAGCACGACGAGCCGGCCAGGACCGTCCCGCTCAACGAGCTGCTCGGCCACGTCGACGACTGCCTGGCCGAGCGCGACCCGGCCGTCCCGTACGGCTGCCACGGCAACGCCTACGACGTGGTGCTGGACTCCCACGGCCGGATCATGCGGATCGGCGAGGTCGAGGGCCCGGCCGTCCCCTGACGGCCGCTGACGGCCGCTCGGCTCACGGCGTGACCAGCCCGAACTCGTAGGCCTGGATGACCAGGTGGACCCGGTCGCGGGCGGCGAGCTTGGTGAACAGCCGGGCGACGTGGGCCTTGGCGGTGGCCACGCTGATGGTGAGCTCCGCGGCGATCTCGGTGTTGGACAGGCCGCGGCCGACCAGGGTCAGCACCTCGCGCTCGCGCTCGGTGACGGCCTCGGCGACCGGCCTGCGGGGCCTGGCCGGCCCGGCCGGGCGGGCGGCGAACTCGCCGATCAGCCGGCGGGTGATGCCGGGGGCCAGCAGAGCGTCGCCGGCGGCGACCACCCGGATGCCGTCCAGGATCGTCTCCAGGGCGAGGTCCTTGACCAGGAAGCCGCTCGCCCCGGCCCGCAGCGCGCCGTAGACGTAGTCGTCGTCGTCGAAGGTGGTGAGGACGAGGACCTGGGTGGGCAGGTCCGGGTCGGCGGTGATCCGGCGGGTGGCCTCGATGCCGTCCGTGACTGGGGGCACCTCCCAGCCGCCAGGCTGGGGGCGCATCCGGATGTCCATCACGGCGACGTCGGGGCGCAGCCGGGCGACCAGTTCCACGGCCTCGGCGCCGTCGCCGGCCTCGCCGACCACCGCCAGGTCGGGGGTGTCGGCGATCAGCACGCGCAGGCCGGTGCGGATGAGCGGCTGGTCGTCGACCAGGACGACACGGATCACTGGCGCACCTCCGGGGAGTGCTCGGCGGGGGGCTGTTCGGCGGGGCTGGGTCGGGCCTGTTCGGTAGGGCTCGGTTCGGGGAACGCCGGTTCGGGGAGCGGCAGCCGGGCGGCGACCAGGAAGCCGCCTCCGGGGCGCGGGCCGGCGGTGAACTCGCCGTCCAGCAGGGCGACCCGCTCGCGCAGGCCGGCCAGGCCGTAGCCGGTCCCGGTGCCGGCGCCGTGGCTCCGGGGGCCGGCCGCCGCTCCGGCGCCCGGGTCGGCCACCGTGACGGCGAGCTCCTTCGGGCCGTACGCGACGGTGACCCGGCAGTCCCGGGTGCCGGAGTGCTTGACCGTGTTGGTGACGGCCTCCTGGACGATCCGGTAGGCGGCCAGGTCCACCTCGGGCGGCAGCGGACGGGCCGTACCGCGCCGGGTGACCGCCACCCGGACGCCGGCGCCCGCCGCCCGCTCCACCAGTCGGTCCAACTCGCCCAGCCCGGGCACCACGTCGAGCGGCGCGGACTCCCCCTCGCCCTGCCGCAGCGCGCCGAGCATCCGGCGCAGCCCGGCCAGCGTCTCCCGGCTGGTGGCCTCGATCGCCTCCAGGGCGGCCCGGGTCTCGGCGGGCTGGGTGTCCATGACCCGGCTGCCCATGCCGGCCTGGATCGCGACGATACCGATGTTGTGGGCCACCATGTCGTGCAACTCCCGGGCGATCCGCAGCCGTTCGGCGGTGATGGCCTGCTCGGCGGCCCGGCCGCGCAGCGCCTCGGCGTGGGCCCGGCCCTGGTGCACGGTGGTGCCGACCAGCCAGGCGATCAGCACGGTGGCGGCGAGGCCGCCGTAGGCGAACGGGTTGACGGGGAAGCCGTTGACCAGGCCCCAGAGGGTCAGCCCGGCGAACAGGCCGAGCGGCATCCCCAGCGCGGTCAGCGAGACGCGCCGGGAGCGGGTGGCCGCGCAGTACCCGACCAGCGCGTCGGCGATCAGGAACTGCAGCGCCGAGGCCTCCGGGACCTGCCACATGCCGAGCGCGAAGACGCCGCCCGCGAGCGCCACCGCGACGGCCGCCAGCGGCAGCCGGGCCACCAGCGCCGCCACCAGGGTGGTGACCACCGCGGTGGTCACCATCGGCATGTCCTCGGGATTGCCGTGGTAGGTGAACAGGTGGCGCAGCTCGTCCGCGCGCGTGAAGTACCGGAACACGACGATGGCGCTCCAGAACGCCGCCACCCACGCGCCGGGCGGCAGGCGCCTGAGCAGCGGCGGACGGGGTTCGGTGATCATGACGCGATGGTAGGGCGTGTCCGTGCGGCGGCGCATTGGCCCGGGGGCGTAATCCCCGGGGCCGGTACGGGCGGGGGCGGTTGTGGCCCGCGGCCCGATGCCGGGCCGGGTGCGGACCGCCACCGTGGTCCCCGTGATCGAGATCGAACGACTGACCAAGCGGTACGGCGCCACGACGGCCGTCGACCGGCTGAGCTTCACCGTCCGCCCCGGCGTGGTGACCGGCTTCCTCGGCCCCAACGGCGCCGGCAAGTCCACCACCCTGCGGATGGTCCTGGGCCTGAACGCCCCCACCGAGGGCACCGTCACCGTGGCCGGCGCGCCCTTCGCGAACCGGCCGCGCGGCCTGCGGCACGTCGGCGCGCTGCTGGACGCGGGCGACGTGCACGGCGGGCGCAGCGCCCGGGCGCACCTGTCGGCGCTGGCCCGCGGCAACCGCCTCCCGCTCGGGCGGGTGGACGAGGTGCTGGCGGAGGTCGGCCTCGGCGCGGCCGCCGGGCGGCGGATCGGCGGCTACTCGCTGGGCATGAAGCAGCGGCTGGGCATCGCCGGGGCGCTGCTCGGCGACCCGCCGGTGCTGCTCTTCGACGAGCCGCTGAACGGACTGGACCCGGAGGGCGTGCTCTGGGTGCGCGGGCTGTTCCGGCGCCTCGCGGACGAGGGCCGCACGGTGTTCGTCTCCAGCCACATGATGGCGGAGATGGAGCACACCGCCGACCGCCTGGTGGTGATCGGGCGCGGTCGGCTGCTCGCGGACCAGAGCCTCGCGGAGTTCTCGGCCCGCAACGCGGTCTCCTCGGTGGCCGTACGGACACCCGAACTCGCCCTGCTGGCCGAGGCCTTGCGCACCGAGGGGGCGGAAGTGCGGGTGGAGCAACCGCAGTTCGGGACCGTCACCGGCCTGCCGGCCGCGCGGATCGGCGAACTCGCGCTGCGGCACGGCGTGGTGCTGCACGAGCTGGCCGTCCGGACGTCCTCGCTGGAGTCGGCGTTCCTCGCCCTGACCGCCGACAGCGTCGAGTACGCGGCCGGGGAGGCCCGATGAGCACCGTCACCCCGGCCCCCGCCGAGCCCGCGCCCCGGTTCCTCGACCTGCTCGCCGCCGAGTGGATCAAACTCCGCTCGCTGCGCTCCACCTACTGGGTGCTGGCGCTGGCCTCGCTGGTGGCGATCGCGGTCAACGTGAACGCCGTCCACAACGACCTGCCGTACATCGACCACCCGCTGCCGGCTCCCGACCAACAGCGGTACTACGACCCGCTGTTCCGCGGCCTCGGCCACATCGCGAGCGACCTGATGGCGGTCGCGGCGGGCAGCCTCGGGGCGATCACCGTGTTCGGCGAGTACACCACCGGCCTGATCCGCACGACCTTCGCCGCCGTGCCGGACCGGCGGGGCGTGATCGCGGCCAAGCTGCTGCTGATCGGCGGGATCACCGCGCTCGCCGGGCTCGTCGTCTCGGCGGGCTCCTTCCTCGCCGTCAACGCGATGCTGGCCTCCCGGCACCTCGGGCTGTCCGTCACGGACGAGGGCTGCCTGCGGGCCGTGCTCGGCTACGCGGCGGTCGTGCCGGTCTGCGCGCTGATCGGGATGGCGCTGGGCGCGCTGCTGCGGCACGCCACCGCCTCGATCGTGTCCCTGGTGCTGCTGCTGCTCGTGCTGCCGATGGTGTTCGGCGGGGACCGCTACCGGTGGCTGAAGGAGATCGGCACCCACCTTCCCCTGGCCACCGTGCAGCGGCTCACCATCCGGCCCGGCTCCACGGCCACGATGGGGAAGTACGCGCCGAGCGTGCTGGACTCCTGGATCACCATGGGGGCGTGGGGCGTGGCCGCGGCGGTGGTGACGGTGGTCGTGGTGCGGCGGCGGGACGTGTGATCCGCCTCTGATCCGCTTCTGGTCTGGCTCTGATCCGCTTCTGATCCGCTTCTGGCCCGCTTCTGGCCCGCCCGCCGCGGCTCAGCCGAGGTCGAGCCGCCGCGCGGCCGCGGCGGACGGCCGGTACGGGCGCTCGGGCGGCAGCAGCCGCTGCGCCTTCGCCGTCTGCCCGCCCCGGACCAGCGCGGCGATCCGCTGCACCCGCGGGGTGAGGTCGGTGAGGCCGACGACCCACTCCTCGGCGAAGGTGCGGATCAGCGACCGGCCGATGCCCACCTGGATGCTGTAGTGGTTCAGCGCCGCCCCGCGCAGCGACCGCTCCGGGTCCCACTGCACGTGGACGGCGGCGGCCGCCACCTCGTCCGGGTGCGCGGTGGTCGGCACGGCGCGGGTGAGCGCCTCCTCCCAGCCCTCCCGGGTCATCCGGACCGCCAGCACCCTGGTCTGGCCGGGCTTCTGCGCCCAGTTGCTGCGGTGCATCAGCCAGCGGAACGAGGGCTTGATCCACGTCATCCGGTGGAAGCTGAACGGCGCGGTGAACCGGCCCGCCGCCAGCGCCGCGTCGGCGACGGCCGGCGGGTAGGCCTGGTAGAACGTGATCGTCCGGTCGTCGTGGTCGGCGCGGATCTCGCGCAGTGCGGTCATCTCGCGGCACCCCCTTCGCCCCGGCACGCTGCCAGGGCGGGCGGGGCGGCGCAACGGGATTACCGGGCGGGGGCGCGCGGGTCCCCCGGCGGGGACCTCGGCGGCCGGGGGCGGGCTCGGGCGGGCGGGGACGGCTCGGGCACGCGGGCTGCTCCGGCGCGCTGCTCTGCGCAGGAAGTCGGACGGGCCGACTTCCTGTGCGGAGCAACCGGACCACGCCACCACCGGACGACTCCGACGACGCAGGAGCTACGGCACGAGCTGGGCGCCGATCAGCCCGTGCCCGGCCCCGGCGGCCGCGCGCCAGACCGGGACGGCGGCGTCGAACAGGCCCGCGAGGTCGTCCGTCCGCAGCGCCTCGCGGGCCCGGTCCTCGGCCGCGCGCCGCTCGGCGGTGTCCAGCGCGAACACCGCCTCGACGGCCGGGAGGGACGCCCGCACCTCCTCGGGCGTCAGGACCACATCGCCGAACCAGCCGGGCAGCCCAGCCGTCCGCCGCGGGCCGAGCCCGTGGGCCAGCCCGAGCACCGGGTACCGGCTGCGGGCGGGGACGGCAGCGCACGGGCCCGCCCTCCCGCACTCCTCCCAGGCCGCGTACAGCCCGTCCGGGTCCGCCCCGAGTGGGCCGGCCACCAGCCCCTCCAGTTCGTCGGGGGCGAGGTGCTCCCCGGCCTCCCAGCGCCGGCGCAGCGCCCGGTTGCCCGGCTCGGCGGCGTGCGCGTCGAGCAGGGCGCGCAGCCGCGGCCCGTGCCGCTCGACGGCGGCGGCGGGCGCGGGGATCAGGAACCACGTCGCCTGGTAGCTCATGGGCCGCCAGCGTAGGCAGGGACGGCGGCGCGTGGGCGGGGACGGCTCAGGCTGCGGCCGCCTTGGTGCGGAAGGCGCCGAGGGTGGCCGCCGGGACGCCGCAGCCGGGGAGGAAGGAGGCCGCGCCGCCGTGGTGGGTGCGGACGCGGTCGAGGAACACCGTCATGGCCTCGGCCGGGGCCTCCAGGAGGGGCGCGGGGATGGTGAGGTGGCGGCCCCGGGAGTCGGTGACGCGGGAGGCGGAGCGGTCGTTGAGGGCGGTGCGGTGGCGTTCGGCGAGGCCGGCGAAGATCTGCGGGAGGGCGTCGGCGGTACGGGTGTAGTCGGCGACGATGCGCTCGGCGGGGACGCCGAGGAGGTCCAGCAGCAGGGCGGTCAGCAAACCGGTGCGGTCCTTGCCGGCGGCGCAGTGCAGCAGGACGGCGCCGGGGCGGACGGTGGCGTCGACGGCGGCGGCCACCGCCTCGGGCGCGGACTCGGCCAGCAGGACGTAGAAGTCGCCGAGGTCGGCGGCCGTGGCCATGGTGCTCATCCGCGCGGTGAGGGCGTCGGTGGCGGGGTTCACCGGGGCGGCGACGACGGCTATCCCGGCGGCCTCGGCGGCGGCCCAGTCCTCGGGGGCGGTCTCGCGCGGGTCCCGCAGGTCCACGATGGTGCGGATGTCGCAGCCGCGCAGCTGGGCGACGGTGGCCTCGTCGGCGGCCGGGAACGGCTGGGCGGAGCGGTACAGCACACCGGGGCGGACCCGCCGGCCCTCGGGGTCGCCGAGGGCGGCTGCGTCACGGAAGTTCACCAGGGACATGCGGGGGCCTTTCGGTGGGGCCGCACCCGGGACGAGACGGGGCACCCGGAGGCGGAGACATCTAGACGTCTAGATGTGTAACCCGTCCGGGGGCCGCCAGGCAAGCCTCGGCAGTGCGGGCCTCGGCGGTGCGGGCCTCGGCGGTGCGGGCCTCGGCGGTGCGGGCCTCGGCGGTGCGGGTCGCGATCGGTGCATCCCTCCATCCCACTCCCCTCGCCCGGCACCGGCGACCCGAGCCGCCGGGCGCTCCGGCCGGGCGCCCGGCCGGGGCGGCGGGCTCCGTAGGATCGGGCCCGTGGCGACGAACCCCCCGAGCTCCCCGAACACCCCGGTGTACCGCCGCCTGGCCCGCCGGATCCAGGAGCGCATCGACGCCGGCACCTACCCGGCGGGCGCCCGGCTGCCCAGCGAGCCGGAGCTGAGCGCCGAGTTCGGCGTGAACCGGCTGACCGTGCGGCAGGCGGTGGCGGAGCTGGAGCGGGCGGCCGTGGTGGAGATCCGCCGGGGCGTGGGCACCTTCGTCCGTCCGCCCGCCGTCCGGGTGTCGATCGCCGTGGACCCGCGCAGCCAGCGCTTCGACCTCGGCAGCGTGCACACCGCGCTGCCGGGCCCCGACGACGAGGCGGGCCCCGACGACGAGGCGGGCGACGGCGAGGCGGGCGACGGCGAGTTCGTGGTGGCCGCCCCGCCCGTCACCGGCTCGGCGCAGGACGTGGAGGCCGCCCGCCAGCTGGGCCGTGCGCCGGAGGAGCTGTCCCGGGTGGACTCGGTGATCCGGCTGGGCGGGCGCGCCCGGGCGGCGTCCAGCTACTGGGTGCCGTTCGGCCCGCTGCCCGCCGAGCTGCTCCGGCCGGGCCGCCCCGGGAACCTGGTGCTGGACCTGGCGCGGGCCGCCGGGGTGGAGCTGGAGTACGACTGGCGGGCCTTCGGCGCCGTCGGGGCGGACCTCGCGGACGCCGAACTGCTGGGCGTCCCGCCGGGCACCGCGCTGCTGGTGCGCGAGGGCGTCAGCTGCACCCCGGACGGCACCCCGGCGCTGTACGTACGGCGGCGGATCGACGGCAGCAGCGCGCGCTTCGTCCTGCACTTCCGCGACCGGTAGCGCGGGCGGTCCGCCTACCCCCCTTTTGCTAGATTCGGCGCCGGAACAGCAGGCCGTACGGGGGTTGGCAGAACACGGTGACCGAGGAGATCGACTACGACATACCCACCGAGCTGGCCGAGGTCTACCTCGTCCTGCTCGCCGACGTCTCCCGCACCGGCCGGCTGCCGCGCCGCGAGGAACTGGAGCGCCTGCGCCGGCTCGGCGAGCACTGCGCCGAGGCCGGGTACGGGCTGCGCGAGGTGGTGTCGCACTGTCTGGCCGCGGCCCGGCGGGCCTGGCAGACCCTGCCCGGGACGACCGCCGCGAGCAGCGCCGCCGAGCTGCGCCGGATGGGCGACGCGGTGCTGGCCGCCACCGACGCCGCGCTGGCCGCGCTCGGCGAGGGCCACGAGCGGGCGCAGCGCCTGGCCGTCCGCCAGGAGGAGGCGGCCCGGCGGGAGTTCATCGACGACCTGCTGTTCGGCCGCAGCGACCTCGGGCTGCTCGCCGAGCGCGCGGAGCGGTTCGGGTTCCGGCTGGCGGGCGGGTACACGGTGGCGGTCGCGGTGGGCAACGAGCCGTTCGGGGACGTGCATCCGCTGGTGCACCGGGTGGAGCGGGAGCTGGCCGGGCGGTTCGGCGAGCGGGACGTACTGCTGGCCAGCAAGGACGGCCGGCTGGTCTGCATCGCCCCGGACTCCGAGCGGGCCGTGCTGGAGGCCTTCGCCGAGCTGACGCTGCGCCCCGGCCCCGGCTACCGCCCGGTGCGGCGGGTGGCCACCGGCCGCCGGCACTCGGGGCCGAGCGGGGTGCCGCGCAGCTACGAGGAGGCGCTGGACACGCTGGACTACGCGGACCGGCTGAACCTGCCGGCCCAGCAGCTGCGGGCCGAGGAGCTGCTGGTCTTCCCGGTGCTGATGCGGGACCGGTCGGCCATGGCCGACCTGGTGCGCAGCGTGCTCGGCCCGCTGAGCGAGGCGCGCGGCGGGGCCCGTCCGCTGCTGGACACCATCGCGGTGCAGGCGGAGGCCGCCTACGTGAACGCGGAGGCGGCGCGCCGGCTGGGCCTGAGCGTGCGCACCCTGAGCTACCGGCTGGAGCGGATCAAGGCGCTCACCGGCTACGACCCGTCGGACGCGCTCCAGCGCTTCACCCTGGAGACGGCGGCGATGGGCGCGCGGCTGCTGAACTGGCCGGAACGACCGCTGTAGTCCCGGCCACGACGGCTGTCGTGCCCGGAGGGGCCGGAACGACGCCGTCGTTCCCTGGACCGGGCCCGAACGAGCGGGCCCGAACGACGGCTGTAGTCACCGGAACGACAGCCGTAGTTCCGAGCCACCGCTTCGGTGCCGCCGGGACCGTCCGGGACCGTCCGGGGGCGGTCCTGTTGCCCAGCTGTTGCAGTGTCACGCGGGTCGTGCGTACCAGGGTGTCAAGAGGGCGTAAAGATTGCCGGATCCTGGCAATGTGCGACGGGGCCCGGCGCTGCCATGATCTCCCCGGTGCCGAACTGCGGCGCCGGGGGAAGGACGGGGGAGCGTGGCCGGGATGGGGGGATTCTTCGCGGCCGCGCTGGCCTTCCCGACGGCGCTGTTCAGCTTCGCACTGGTGGTGGTCGTCGGGTACTGGTTGCTGATGCTGCTCGGCGGCCTGGTGCCCGGCGCCGTGCACGGGGGGCACGGCGGCGGGCACCACGTGGACGTCGGGCACGCGGGGCACCACCTGGGTGCCGGGCACGGGGGCCACGCCGGACACGTCGGGCAGGTCGGACCCGCGGGGCACGGTGCCGGGGGGCACGGTGCCGACGCGGGGTCCGACCGGCACGGGGCCGGCCACCACGCGGGCGTGCTGGACGCGCTGGGGCTGGGCGGGGTGCCCGTGACGGTGGCGGTCTCGCTGCTGGTCGCGCTCGCCTGGTTCGTCAGCCTGGCCGGCACCGTCCTCACCTCGGGGGCACCGGCGCGCGGCGGCGTGTTCGCCGTCGCGCTGGTCGCCTCCTGGGCGGGCACCCGGCTGCTCGTCCGGCCACTGTCGCGGCTGTTCCCGCAGGACCGGCCGGTCACCCGGGGGGACTTCGTCGGCCGGGTCTGCGTGATCCGGACCGGCCGGGTGACGGCCGACTTCGGGCAGGCCGAGGTCACCGCGGAGGACGGCTCCACCGCGACCGTCCAGGTCCGCACGACGGAGCCCGACCCGGCCCTGACGGCCGGGCGGACCGCCCTGATCTTCGACTACGACGCCGAGGGCGAGCACTTCCTGGTGGCGCCCTTCGACCCGCCGTCCCCCTGATCCGGCCCCGCGTCGACCTCCCTCGCCGTCCCTCCCCCGCACCTCACCTCACTCTTCGCACCAACTCGCCATCTCGTCAAAGGACTCCGTGATGGACACCATCGCCGTGGGTTTCGGCGTGCTCGTCGCCGTCGTGCTGCTCATCGTGCTCGCCATGCTGCTGTTCGTGGGCCGCCTGTTCCAGAAGGTCGAGCAGGGCAAGGCACTGATCGTCTCCCGGACGAAGAAGGTGGACGTGACCTTCACCGGCGCGGTCGTCCTCCCGGTGCTCCACAAGGCCGAGTTGATGGACATCACCGCGAAGACGGTGGAGATCCACCGGGCCGGCCGGGACGGCCTGATCTGCCGGGACAACATCCGCGCGGACATCCGGATCTCGTTCTTCGTCCGGGTGAACAAGACCGTCGAGGACGTGGTCAAGGTCGCCCAGTCGATCGGCACCGCCCGGGCCAGCGACCCGCAGGCGATCCAGGAGTTCTTCGCCGCCAAGTTCGCCGAGGCGCTCAAGACCGTCGGCAAGCAGCTGGACTTCACCGACCTGTACACCCACCGGCACGAGTTCCGGGACCAGATCATCGCGGTCATCGGCACCGACCTCAACGGCTACACGCTGGAGGACGCGGCCATCGACCACCTGGAACAGACCCCGATGAGCCAGCTGGACGCCGACAACATCCTGGACGCCCAGGGCATCCGCAAGATCACCGAGCTGACCGCGATCGAGCACGTGCGCACCAACGAGTACCAGCGCACCGAGGAGAAGGAGATCACCCGGCAGAACGTGGACGCCCGGGAGACCGTCCTGGAGCTGGAGCGCCGCCAGGCCGACGCCGAGATCCGCCAGCGCCGCGAGATCGAGACCCTGCGGGCCAAGGAGGACGCGGTGATCGCCCGGGTGCAGGAGGAGGAGCGGCTGAACTCCCAGACCGCCTTCCTGCGCACCGAGGAGCTGCTCGGGGTGCAGCGGGAGAACCAGGCCCGCGAGGTCGCGGTGGCGCAGAAGAACCGCGAGCGGGTGATCGCGGTGGAGAACGAGCGGATCGAAAAGGACCGCCTGCTCGAGGTCGTCGGGCGCGAGCGGGAGACCCAACTCGCCACGATCGCCAAGGAGAAGGAGGTCGAGTCCGCCAAGCGCGAGGTCGCCGACGTGGTCCGCGAGCGGGTCGCGGTGGACCGCACCGTCGCCGAGCAGGAGGAGGCCGTCAAGACGCTGCGCGCCACCGAGGAGGCCGAGCGCGTCCGCAAGGCGGTCGTGATCCAGGCCGAGGCCGAGGCGCAGGAGAAGCTCGTCAAGGACATCAAGGCCGCCGAGGCCGCCGAGCAGGCCGCCGCGCACAAGGCCCGCGAGGCGCTGGTGCTGGCCGAGGCCCGGCAGCGGGCCGCCGAGCTGGACGCGGCCGCCAAGATCCGGCTGGCCGAGGGCGTCCGGGCGGAGGCCGCCGCCGAGGGCCTGGCCCTGGTCCAGGTCCGCGAGCAGGAGGCCGCGGCGGTGGAGAAGGTGGGCCGCGCCGAGGCCGTCGTCCAGACCGAGAAGGCCAAGGCCGCCGCGCTGGAGATCGGCGGCCGGCTGAAGGCCGAGGCCGAGGGCCTGACCGAGAAGGCCGCGGCGATGGCCAAGCTGGACGAGGCCTCGCGCGGGCACGAGGAGTACCGCCTGCGGCTGGCCGCCGAGAAGGACGTCCGGCTGGCCGGGCTGGACGCCCAGCGGCAGATCGCCGAGGCCCAGGCGGCGCTGGTCGCGGCCGGGCTGGAGAAGGCGAAGATCGACATCGTCGGCGGGGACTCGGTCTTCTTCGACAAGCTGGTGCAGTCGGTGTCGGCCGGCCGGAGCGTGGACGCCTTCGTCGGCCACTCGCAGACCGTACAGACCCTGGCCGGGCCCTGGCTGGACGGGCGGGCCAGCTTCACCGAGGACCTCACCGGCGTGCTCTCCTCGGTCTCCACGGCCGACGTGCAGAACCTGACGGTGTCCGCGCTGCTGATGAAGCTGATCGGCTCGGGGGCCGGCGACCAGGCCGGGCAGCTGCGCCAACTGCTGGAGTCGGCCCGGCAGCTGGGCATCGCGGAGACCCCGATCGGGGCGCTGGCCTCGGCCATCGGCTCCAAGTAGCGCACCGAGCACCCGATTCCACCGATTCCACCGAGTCGACCGAGGAACCTGACCGTGACCGTGGACGCCCTCGACGCCCGGCTCGACGCCGGCACCTACGAGGTCCTGCGCGACCGGCTCGCCCGAGCCGCCGCCGAACTCGCCGACCGGGCCCAGGCGTTGAACGCCCGCCGGGTCGCCGAGTTCGGCGGCGGGGAGCTGCGGCTGGCCGGCACCGGGTGGCTCACCACCGCCCGGGCCTGCCTGCCGCAGGACCTCACCGCCGCCGGCGGGCTGCTGCTGCTCGGCACCCGCCCGGCCGGATCCGCCGACGGCACCGAGGACTTCACCGACGTCCTCGGCCTGCACCGCCCCGACCTCTCCCCCGCGCCCGCCGAGGGCACCCTGCTGGACGAGCCGCGGCTGCGCCAGGACCTCGCCGACCTCCGGCGCTACTTCCGCGACGCCCGGCTGGAGCGGCTGCGCCCGGTGGACGGCCGGCTGCTCGCGGTCTTCCGCACCGGCCCGGCCGCCGCCGACGTCCGGGTGCTGCGCTGGCGCCTGGCCGACGGCCCCGCCGACGACGCCCGGCCCGGCTACCTGGACGGGCGCGGCGAGCGCGACCACACCCCCGCCGACGGCCAGCAGCTGCCCTGGACCGCCGTCACCCGGGACGACCAGCTGCCCGCCGGCCCCGGCCGCCCGCCCCGCGCCGACCTGGCCGGCGAGCTGCTGGTCGGCGTCGACGGCGGCCGGCTGACCATCGCCGCCCCGGACGGCCGGGAGCTGCACCGCGAACCGCTGGCCGAGGCCCTGCAGACCCTCGCCGACGCCCGGATCGCCCATGCCCGGCTCGGCACCCTGCTGCTGGTGCGGGTGCGCCCGTACCAGGAGGAGACCGAGCGGCACCTGGTGGTCCACCTGCCCACCGGCACCGTCACCCGGATCGACGCGCTCGGCCAGGCCTGCCTGCGGCTGCCCGCCGACCAGGGCGTGGCCTTCCCCGGCGGCTGCCACCTGGTGGACGGCACCGTGCGCACCTTCGACCAGCCGGTCGACGGCCTGGTGTACGAGCGCACCGTGCTGTCGCCCAACGGCGAGGACGTGCTGTACGAGTTCCGCTCCCCCGCCGACGGCCGCGCCCTACTCCAGCCGTACAACAGCGTCCGCCAGGAGGCCGCCGCCCCGCTGCCCTGCCAGGGCTACGCGCTGCTCGCCGACGGCACCCTGGTCGCGCTGCGCCCGGCCGAGGACGGGCCGACCCGACGGCACCCCGTCCAGCTCTGGCGGACGCCGTTCACCAGCGAGCGCTTCGCCGCCGAACAGCCGCCCGGCAGCGGGCCGTTGGCCCGGATCGGCAACGCCGACCTGGTCCGCGGCCTGGCCGACTGCCTGGCCCTGGCCCGGCTGGCCGCGGCCGGTGCCGACACCCCGGCCGGCCACCAGGCCGTCCTCGCCGCCTGCACCCGCACCGCCGACCGGCACCACTGGCTCGGCCAGAGCGGCCTGGGCGACCTCGCCGCGCCGCTCGCCGAGATCCGCGACACCGCCCGGCAGGTCGTCGCCGAGTACGAGGCGGTCGCCCAGCTCACCGCGCACGCCGCCCGGCAGGCCGACGAGGCCGACGAGCACGTCGAGGGCCTGCTGCGCACCGCCCGCGGCGAGACCCTGGCGGACGCCGCCGAGTGGGTCGACCGGCTGGCCGGGCTGCGCCGCGCCCAGGGCCGCGTCGAGGCGCTGCGCGACCTGCCGCGGGCCGACCCGGAACGGATCGACGCGCTCGCCGCGCACCTCGCCGAGGGCCTGGCCGAGGCCGCCGACCGCGCCGTCGGCCAGCTCGCCGAGCCGACCGCCTTCGAGCCGCACCGGCGCCGGGCCGGCGAGCTGGCCGAGCGCTGCGCCGCCATCGCCACCGCCGCCGAGGCCGAGCCGCTGGGACTCGAACTCGGCGCCCAGAGCGAGGCGTTGCAGACCGTCTCGGAGCTGGTCGGCACCCTCGACCTGGCCGACGCCACCACCCGCACCGCGATCCTCGACCGGCTCGCCGACGTGCTCGGGCTGCTCAACCGGGCCCGGTCCGCGCTGACCGTGCGCCGCCGGGAGCTGCGCACCCGCGAGGCCGCCGCCGAGTTCGCCGCCGAGACCGCCCTGCTCGGCCAGGCCACCACCGCCGCGCTCGCCGCCGCCGACACCCCCGAGGCCTGCGACGAGCAGCTCGGCCGGCTGCTGCTGCGGATCGAGCAGCTGGAGACCCGCTTCGCCGACGCCGACCCGGCCCTCGGCGAGCAGCTCACCGACCGGCGCACCGAGATCCACGACGCGCTCACCGCCCGCCGCCAGCACCTGCTGGAGGAGCGGGCCCGGCGCGCCGACCGGCTGGCCGCCTCCGCCGAGCGCGTCCTCGACACCCTGCACCGCCGGCTGGCCGCGCTGGACACCGCCGCCGAGATCGACGCCGCCCTCGCCGCCGACCCGACGGCCGTCAAACTCCGCGACCTGGCACGGCAGTTGACCGCACTCGGCGACCGGGTGCGGGCCGAGGAGCTGACCGGACGGCTGCGCGCCGCGCGCGGCCGCGCCCAGCGGGCCCTGCGCGACCGCGCCGAACTCGCCGGGGACGGCCCCGGCACCCTGCGGCTGGGCCGGCACCTGTTCGCGGTCACCACCCAGCGGCCCGAACTCGCCCTGGTGCCCTGGCGCGGACGCCCCGCCTTCACCCTCACCGGCACCGACTACCGCTCCCCCGTGACCGACCCGGCCTTCGCCGCCACCGAGCGGTACTGGGACCGCCCGCTGCCCTCGGAGACCCCGCAGCTGTACCGCGCCGAGTACCTCGCGGCGAGCCTGCTGCCGGCCGCCGAGGCGGCGGCCCCGGCCGGCGACGGCGACCTGCTGGAGTACGTCCGGCGGGCCGCCGAGCAGCGGCCGGACGAGGGCTACCAGCGCGGCGTGCACGACCACGACGCCGCCCTGCTGCTCCGGGCCCTGCTCCACCTCGGCGCGGAGGCCGGGCTGTTGCGCCACCCGGCGGGCGCCCGGGCGGCCGCGCAGCTGTACTGGGCGCACGGCGCGGGCGAGCGGCAGCGGCTGCTCTGGCACACCCGGGCCCGCTCGCTGGGCCTCGCCCGGGACGCCTTCGGGGGCTCCGCGGCACAGGGCGGCTCCCTGGTCCAGGGCGGCTCCCCGGCGCAGGCCGCGCTGGACGCCCTCGCCGACGAACTCTCCGCCGCCGTCGCGGAGTTCGTCCCCGGCGCGGAACCGGCCGGGCCCTACCTGGCGGCCGAACTGGCCGCCGCCGCACCCAGCTTCGCCCACGCGACGGGCGCCGCCGCCCTGCTCGACAAGTTCCGCGCCGCCCCCGAGTCAGCCGGCCTCACCGAGGCGCTGGCCGCGCTGCCCGAGGAGCCGGAGCTGCTGCCCGTACGGCGCCAACTCGCCGCCGCCTGGCTGGAGTCGGGATCACCCGACGCCGATCCGGCCGACCTCGCCGAGGCCGCCGCCGTCCTGCTCTGCCCGTCGCTGCCGCGCCGGCCGGCCGAGGGGGCGGTGGGCACCCGGGTCACCGGGCTGCTCGGCGACCACCCGCGGCTCACCGGCGGCGCGCTCGACCTCCGGCTGGACGAACTGATCGCCAAGGTCCGGGAGTTCGAGCGGGTCGAGGTGCCCGGCTACCGCGCCTACCAGCGGCTGCGCGGCGAGCTGCTGGCCGCCGAGCACGCCCGGCTGCGGCTCGACCAGTACCGGCCCGCCCCGCTGAACGGCTTCGTCCGCAACCGGCTGATCGACCAGGTGTACCTGCCGCTGGTCGGCGACAACCTCGCCAAGCAGCTCGGCACGGCCGAGTCCGGCGGGCCGGTCGACCGCAGCGGCCTGCTGCTGCTGGTCTCCCCGCCCGGCTACGGCAAGACCACCCTGGTCGAGTACCTCGCCGAGCGGCTCGGCCTGCTGCTGGTCTCGGTCAGCGGCCCCGCGCTCGGCCACCGGGTCACCTCGCTGGACCCGGCCGAGGCCCCCGACGCCACCTCCCGGCGCGAGGTCGAGAAGCTCAACTTCGCGCTGCACGCGGGCGACAACGTGCTGCTCTACCTGGACGACGTCCAGCACACCTCGCCCGAGTTCCTCCAGCGGTTCATCCCGCTGTGCGACGCCCAGCGCCGGATCGACGGCGTCTGGGACGGCGAGGCCCGCGAGTGGGACCTGCGCGGCAAGCGCTTCGCCGTCGTCATGGCCGCCAACCCGTACACCGAGTCCGGCCGGCTCTTCCGGCTGCCCGACATGCTCGCCAACCGCGCCGACGTGTGGAACCTCGGCGACGCCGTCGCCGGGCGCGAGGACCTCTTCGCGCTCAGCTTCGTCGAGAACGCCCTGCCCGCCAACCCCCACCTGGCCCCGCTCGCCTCCGCCGAGCGCGCCGACCTCGACACCCTGCTCGCCCGCGCCGGCGGACTGCCCGGCGGCACGCTGGCCGGCGCCTGGCCCGCCGCCGAGGTCGAGCGGATGACCGCCGTCCTCGCCGGGCTGCTCCACCTGCGCTCCACCGTCCTGGCCGTCAACCGCGCCTACCTCGCCTCCGCCGCCCAGGACGACCGCACCCGCACCGAGCCCCCCTTCCTGCTCCAGGGCTCCTACCGCAACATGGCCAAGCTCGCCCAGCGCCTCGACCCCGCCCTCACCCGCCCCGAACTCGACGCCCTCCTCACCGACCACTACCGCGCCGAGGCCCAGCCCCTCGGCGCCGACGCCGAGGCCCAACTCCTCAAACTCGCCGACCTCCGCGGCACCCTCACGGAGGAACAGGCCGCCCGCTGGGCGGAACTGAAGCTCGCCTGGCGGGGATAGGCCGCCGCGCGCAGGTGCACGACCCTGCCGACGCACCTCATCGGATGGTCCGATGACCGCGCGATTCCCCCCATCGGGGTATCCGCGCGGGGGCGGGGTAGGGGGTGGCCGGGGCGGGGTAGCCCGGTGGGTATGGGTGCTGACGGGCTCGATCTGGCCGGGTTGCGCAGGGTGTACGGGCGGGCGGGGAGCCGGTGGTTCTACACCCGGGTGGCACGCAACGCTCGGCACTGGGGGTGGACGGAGCCGGGGCAGTCGAAGTGGCGGCTGTGGCGGGCGCAGCGGCAGTTGGAGGACGTGCTGGGGCGCAAGCTGGCGCTGCCCGCGCGGGCCCGGGTGCTGGACGCCGGCTGCGGGGCGGGCGTGGTGGCGCGGGCGATGGCGGTGCGGTTCGGGCTGCTGGTGACCGGGGTCGACGTCCTGGACTTCCACCTCGCCGAGGCCCGCCGGCTCAGCGCCCGGGCCCGGATGGGTGAGCGGACGGCGTTCCACTGGGGCGACTTCCACCGGCTGCCGTTCGGCGACGGGGAGTTCGACGGCGCGTACTCGATGGAGACGCTGGTCCACTCCCACGACCCGGCCCGGGCGCTGGCCGAGTTCCACCGGGTGCTGCGCCCGGGCGGGCGGCTGGTGCTGCTCGGCCCGATGAGCACCGGCCCGCTGGGCGAACTACCGCCCGACGCCCGGGCGTTGCTCGAACCGTACCTGGACGCGATGACGATGGTGGGCGCCAAGGTCTACCACGCCGGCAACCTGCCGCGGCTGCTCACCGAGGCCGGGTTCGAGGTGGAGGAGGCGTTGGACGCGACGCCGTACTACCTGCCCACCTCGGAGGCGGTGCACGCGTACTTCCGGCTGCCCTGGGCGGTGCTGCGGCGCTTCGGCGATCCGGCCAAATGGCTCAACCTCCGTTCCACGGTGGAGATGTACGCCGTGCGGGAGCACGTCGCCTGGTACGTTCACACGGCCGTCAAGCCATCGAGGTGAACCCGCCATGGAGGAGCGCTCCGCCCCGCTGCCGTACCCCGGCGGCTGGTTCTGCGTCGGCCGGGTCCGGGACCTGCCGCCCGGGCGGCTGCGCACCGTCCGGCTGATGGGCGAGGACGTGGTGCTGTACCGGACCGGCCGGGGCGCCGTACGGGCGGTCGGCCCGCACTGCCCGCACCTGGGCGCGCACTTCGGGGCGGGCGGCACGGTCCGGGGCGAGGACCTGGTGTGCCCGTTCCACGGCTTCGCCTTCGGCCCGGACGGCTCGTGCACCGGTTCGCCGGACGGCGTGCGGTTCCGGGGCTCGCTGGCCCGGCGCCACCTGTGCGAGCGGGACGGCATGCTGTTCGTCTGGTGCGCTCCGGGCGGCGGTCCGGAGGGCGGCCCGCCCGGCTGGGAGCTGCCGCCGCCGGTCGGGGTGCGACCGCTGGCCTGGTGGAGCGGGGAGGTGGTCTCCCACCCGCAGGAGGTGATGGAGAACAGCGTCGACTTCCGGCACGTCCGGGTGCTGCACGGCCTGGACACCCGGGAGACCGCCCCGCCCGAGGCGGCCGGCCCGCTGTTCACGATCCACCAGCGCACCACGACGCGGTTCCCGGGGCTGGGCGCGGTGAGCCTGGAGCAGCCGGTGACGCTGGTCGGGCTCGGGATGATGCGCCTGGTGGCCGAACTGCCGCAGCTGGGCAGCGGTCTGCGGGTGTGGGTGCTGCCGACGCCGGTCGCGCCCTGGCGGACCGGGGTGCGGGTGGCGGTGACGGCCACGGCGCCGCTGCCGGGGATCGGCGAGGTGCGGGCCGTCGACCGGGCGGCCTCCTGGGCGGCGCTGCGGGCCACGGTGCGGATCATCGAGCAGGACCGCCCCGTCCTGGCGCACAAGCGGTACCTGGCGCAGCCCCGGCTCGTGCCCGGGGAGCGCTCGATCGGGCTGTTCCGCCGGTGGGCGCGGCAGTTCTACCCCGAGCCGGCCCCCGGGTTCCACGCCGAACCCGTCCCCGGGCTCCGCTCCGAGCCCCAGGCCGGGCTCCGGCCCGGGCCGGACGCCGCCGGCTGAGCCCCGGCGGGTGCGGCCAGCGACTCCCAGTCCGGATCGGGCAGCCCGGGGACGGCGCGACCCTCGGCCCGCCAGCGCCGGGCCAGCTCGGCGTAGATGGGCGCCTCCGGATCGGGCTCCGGCGCGTCCTCCACTCCGTGCAGGATCGTTTCTTCACCCGGCCGTCGTCCCGGTACCGGCAGCCTCCCAAAACCACTCACACCCACCCAACGCACCCCGTCCGCGCCGGGACACGGCCACGTCAACCCGGCACGCCGCAGGTCAACCCCCCGCGGGGACCTGCCGGGGGGGGGGGGGGGGGGGGCCCCCCGCCGCAAGCGGCCCCGGCGGGGCCCCCCCCCGCGCCCCCCCCCCCGCC
>NZ_JBEXJK010000032.1:0-37100 GCF_040609095.1 Kitasatospora sp. NPDC004799 | reverse complement strand
GTCCTTGCCGCGCCGGCTGGAGAGCATCCGGGCGTTGCCCGCCGCGACCGCCCGGGAGAGCGTGACCAGGCAGAGCACCGCGAGCGGCACGGCGGGCACCGCGACCGCGGCCGAGGCGCCGCCGGCCGCACCGGCCAGCACCGCGCCGGTCACCAGCACCAGGCTGATCAGCGGCCCGGGCCCGACCAGCGCGGCCAGCAGCGAACCGCGCAGCAGCGGGCCGGGCCGCAGCGGCAGCATGGTCAGCCGGGTCGGGTCGGCGCTCTCGTCGCTGGAGAAGAGGAACAGCGGCAGCGCGGCCCAGCCCAGGGTCAGCACGCCGGCCAGCATCACGCCGGCGTCCCCGGAGCCCGGGTAGCGCCCGTTCAACGCGGCCATGGCGACGGCGATGCCGGCCGCGAAGGCCAGGCCGACGACGCCGCCGATCACGTAGACGGTGGTCCGGCCGGGGCTGCGCCGCAGCCCGTTGCGCAGCAGCCGCAGCTTGAGCGCCACCAGGGCGCGGACCACCGTCCGCCCGTCGGGCACGGGGGGAGCGCTCACCGTCCGCCCGCCGGACACCGGAGCCGTGCTCACCGGGCGCCCCCGGCCTGCCCGCCGCCGAGCCAGCCGAGCGCCTGCCCGTCGTCCTCGCGCACGCCGATCAGCTCCAGGAAGGCCTCGTGCAGGCTGCGCCCGCCCCGGACGGAGTCCAGCGGGCCCTGGGCGATCACCCGGCCGGCGTTGACCACCGCGACCCAGTCGCAGAGCTGTTCGACCAGCTCCATCACGTGGCTGGAGAAGACCACCGTGGACCCGGCCGCCGCGTACCGCTTGAGCACGCCGCGGATGGTCTGGGCGGAGACCGGGTCGACGCCCTCGAAGGGCTCGTCCAGGAACAGCACGTCCGGGTTGTGCAGCAGCGCGGCGGCCAGGCCGATCTTCTTGCGCATGCCGGTGGAGTAGTCGGCGACCAGCTTGTCGGCGTCCCGGCCGAGGTCCAGGACGGCCAGCAGCTCCTCGGCCCGCCGGTCCACCTCGGCGCCGGGCAGGCCGCGCAGCCGCCCGGTGTACTGGAGCAGCTCGCGCCCGCTGAGCCGCTCGAACATCCGCAGGCCCTCGGGCAGGATGCCGATCCGGGCCTTGACCGTGACCGGGTCCGCCCAGACGTCGTGGCCGTGCACCAGGACGGTGCCCTGGTCGGGCCGGAGCAGCCCGGTGACCATCGACAGCGTGGTGGTCTTGCCGGCGCCGTTCGGCCCGACCAGGCCGATGAACGCCCCGGCCGGCAGCTCCAGGCTCAGCCCGGCCACGGCGGCCTGGGCGCCGAAGTGCTTCCAGAGCCCCTGGATGCTGACGGCGGACGGGGTTCCCGGCCCGGGGAGGTCGGAGGACGGCGGCGCTGACGCCTGCATGGCGGCCTTCTCTGCTCGTGGTGGTGGAGATCGCGGTGGTGGGACGTGTCGCCCGGGGCCAGCCTGGCACTGCTCGAACAGGCTGTCGCCCGAATTGAGCATTCCCCGAGCTTGTCGTTCGAACGGGTGAGGCGCGCCGTTCGGCACCCGCTTCCCGGCGGCGACTGGGCCGATTTCGCAACTACTCGGTCCGGTCGTTCGTCCTGCACTATGAGTGAGCAGTGACGTGCGCGGGGGTGCCGCGCTACCGGGAGGTGGGCGGATGTCCGTACAACCATGGGGCGAGCCCGGTTCCGGCTACCCGCCGGGCAAGCGGCCGGCGGGTGGCTGGCAGCCGGCGCCGGCGCCCGCGGCGACGCCGCAGGCCGCGATGCGGGCGGGCCACGCGGACCGGGACCGGACGATCGACGTGCTCAAGGCCGCGTTCGCCGAGGGACGGCTCTCGGTCCAGGAGTACGAGCAGCGCCACGAGGCGGTGGCCGCGGCGCAGACGTACGGCCAGCTGGCCGCGCTGGTGGCCGACCTGCCCTCCGGGCCGATGACGGCGCCGGTGGCCGCCGCCGCGCCCGTTCCGGCCACCTTCCTGGCCGTCCCGCCACCGGCCCCGGCCCGCCAGACCAACGTGCTCGCCGTGGTCTCCCTGGTGGCCGGCCTGATCGGCCTCTCCGCCCCGGCCGTGATCACCGGCCACATCGCCCGGGCGGAGATCCGCCGCCGCGACATGGACGGCGACTGGGCGGCCGTCCTCGGCCTGGTCGTGGGCTACCTGGGCTGCGCGTTCTGGACCCTGCTGATCCTCGTCGGCATCGCCTGAGCCGCGCGCACCCCGGCGCGCGCGGCGGCCCCGCCCCCGGCCCGGTTCCCGGTGCCCGGGAAGTACGCTATGGACCTCGGTGATCCCGCTGGGTACCGTCTGAACCTGCTGGGTACCGTCTCCGTCCGCGGCGGACCGCACCAACCCTGTCGGGCTCACGGGCCGCCATCGGGAGGGCGCCATTAGTCCCTCAGGGCTCGGTTCGGTACGGTCTTCTCGTCCATGGCTGACCGCTGCCTGCTACATCTCGTCGATGTGAGCACCCACCATGCCCGGCCGTGGGTGCCGCACGCCGAGTTCGGACCGACCCCGAAGGCCCATTTCCAGATGATGATCACTGCCGTCAAGAGCATCGCCGAGCGGCTTGCGTCCTCGCCCCGGCGGCTGTGGGCGGTCGCGTTCGCGATCCTGTTCGCGCTGAGCGCTTCCTGGTCGCTGGCGACTCCGATCGGCGGCTCGCCGGACGAACCCGCGCACCTCATCCGGGCGGGCGCGGTCGCCCGGGGCCAGATCAACGGTGTGGAGGTCATGACCCCGCACACGGTCGGCGGGATCAAGGGCTACTGGGCCGAGAGCGGGGTGGAGCTCCCGCGGATCTACGAGGACGTGGCGGACACCCACTCGTGCTACGCCTTCAAGCCGTGGCAGTCGGCCGACTGCGCCCCCACGATCAAGGAGCGCTCCGGGACGGCCCAGGTGACCACGTCGGCGGGCCGCTACCACCCGGCGTACTACTTCGCCATCGGCTGGCCCAGCCTGCTGCTCCCGGGCAAGACGGCCTTCTACCTGATGCGCCTGATCTCGGCCGCGATCTGCGCCGCCCTGGTGGCGAGCGCGGTGGTCTCGGCGGCGGAGTGGCGCCGGCGCTCCCTCGGCGTCCTCGGGGTGGTGGCGGCCGCCACCCCGATGTCGCTGTTCATGTTCGGTGTGGTCAACCCGAGCGGCCCGGAGATCGCCGCGGGCATCCTGGTCTGGAGCGCCGCCGTGGCGCTGCTGATGAACCCGGACCCCCAGCTCCTGAGCCGCCGCGTCGCCCGGCTCGGCATCGGTGCGATCGTGCTGATCAGCATCCGGCCGTTGGGCCTGATCTGGTTCAGCGGGGCGGTCTTCTTCGCCCTGCTGCTGCTCGGGCGCAAGGACGTGCTGGGTTCGATCCTGCGCCACCGGGCGACCTGGGCCTGGAGCGCTCTGACCGCGGTCTCGGCCGTGGTGGCCCTCGTCTGGTCCTCGACCCACCCGGACCACTCGACCATCAGCGCCCCGAGCAACTTCACTCCGCTGTCCGCGGCCCGGCAGACCTTCGACAACGGCCTGCTGTACATGAAGCAGATGATCGGCTACTTCGGCTGGCTGGACGCCGAACCCCCGGCCGCGACGCTGCTGCTGTGGTGCGGTGTGGCGATCGTCATGGTGCTGCTCGCGCTCTGCTACGCGCGGCTCAGGGACGCCCTGGCCGTGCTGGGGATCCTGGTCGGCATCGTGGCGATACCGCTGGTGGCCCAGGCCATGCAGGCCCGGGAGGTTGGCATGATCTGGCAGGGCCGCTACCTGCTGCCGTTCGCCGTCGGGCTGCCGATCGTGTGCGCGGCGATCTGCCACGAGCGGCTGCCGTGGGGCGGTTTCGCCTGGCGTCGGCTGATGGTGCTCTGCTCCCTCGCGCTGGCCGTGGCCGACTTCGCGGCGTTCGTCTGGGCGCTGCGCCGCGTGACGGTCGGCACCGGCGGGTCGTTCTTCATCACCCCGGCCCACTGGGCCCCGCCGTTCGTGGGCTGGCAGCCCTGCGTGCTGCTGTACGGGGTGGCCGTGGCGGCGCTGGGGCTGCTCGTCGCCCTGTCGGACCGCAAGGAGACCGACCGGGAGCAGGACGGGTCGTCGTCGGCCGGGGCGTCCGGGGACGGCGCCGACGACGGGAACACCCCGCTCGCCGCCGTCCGCGCACAGGCGTAAGGTTTCGCCGTGCGGGGGGTTCTCGGCCATGGTATGGGCGTCGCCCGAGTCGGTTCCCGTCCCGTTTCCGGGCCAAGCCCCGCGACCTGCGGCGTTGCATTTGTTTTGACCGCGCCCGATGCGCTAGGTACGCTCTGACCTTGTGCCTGGGGTGTCCCCGGGTCCTTGTGCGTGCATGCACACCGGTCGCCGCGCCGAGCCGGAGCGCTTCCCAGCGCGCCGCGCGTAGAGCGCCGTCGCTGTACATCAGCCATGGGATTCCGTGTCGTAACAAGCCCAACACACCCGACCGCGTGGGTCGACCACGGGGCCGTGTGCGAGGGAGACACCGCAGGTTAGTTCCACCAAGCCTTGGCACACAGAAAACGGAGAAACGGTGCCTACGATCCAGCAGCTGGTCCGAAAGGGCCGGCAGGACAAGGTCGAGAAGAACAAGACTCCCGCGCTGAAGGGCTCCCCGCAGCGCCGTGGGGTCTGCACGCGTGTGTACACGACCACCCCGAAGAAGCCGAACTCGGCTCTCCGCAAGGTCGCCCGTGTGCGCCTCACCAGCGGGATCGAGGTCACCGCTTACATCCCGGGCGAGGGCCACAACCTGCAGGAGCACTCCATCGTGCTGGTGCGCGGTGGTCGTGTGAAGGACCTTCCTGGTGTCCGCTACAAGATCATCCGCGGTTCGCTCGACACCCAGGGTGTCAAGAACCGCAAGCAGGCCCGCAGCCGCTACGGCGCCAAGAAGGAGAAGTAAGAATGCCTCGTAAGGGCCCCGCCCCGAAGCGCCCGGTCATCATCGACCCGGTTTACGGCTCCCCGGTCGTCACCCAGCTGGTCAACAAGATCCTGCTGCACGGCAAGCGCTCCACCGCCGAGCGGATCGTCTACGGCGCCCTCGAGGGCGTCCGCGACAAGACCGGCTCGGACCCGGTCGTGACGCTGAAGCGCGCGCTGGAGAACGTCAAGCCGGCCCTCGAGGTCAAGTCCCGCCGTGTCGGTGGCGCGACCTACCAGGTTCCGGTCGAGGTCCGTCCGGGCCGCGCCAGCACCCTGGCGCTGCGCTGGATGGTCGGTTACTCCCGCGCCCGTCGCGAGAAGACCATGACCGAGCGCCTGATGAACGAGATCCTCGACGCCAGCAACGGCCTGGGCGCTTCCGTGAAGCGTCGCGAGGACACCCACAAGATGGCCGAGTCCAACAAGGCCTTCGCGCACTACCGCTGGTAGTCCGTACCCCGTCACTAGACAGAGAGAGAACGAGCCACCATGGCTGCAACCTCCCTTGACCTCGCCAGGGTCCGCAACATCGGGATCATGGCGCACATCGACGCGGGCAAGACCACCACCACCGAGCGGATCCTGTTCTACACCGGTGTCTCGTACAAGATCGGTGAGGTCCACGATGGCGCTGCCACCATGGACTGGATGGAGCAGGAGCAGGAGCGCGGCATCACGATCACGTCGGCCGCGACGACCTGTCACTGGACGGTCGACGGCGTCGACAACACCATCAACATCATCGACACCCCGGGTCACGTCGACTTCACCGTCGAGGTGGAGCGTTCGCTGCGCGTCCTCGACGGTGCCGTGACGGTGTTCGACGGTGTCGCCGGTGTCGAGCCCCAGTCCGAGACCGTGTGGCGGCAGGCTGACCGCTACGGCGTCCCGCGCATCTGCTTCATCAACAAGCTGGACCGCACGGGCGCGAACTTCTTCTTCTGCGTGCAGACCATCGTGGACCGCCTCGGCGCCACCCCGCTGGTCATGCAGCTCCCGATCGGTGCCGAGTCGGACTTCCAGGGCGTTGTCGACCTGGTCCGCATGAAGGCGCTGGTCTGGTCCGCCGAGGCCGCCAAGGGCGAGATGTACGACATCGTCGACATCCCGGCCGACCTGCAGGAGCAGGCCGACGAGTACCGCGAGGCGCTCATCGACACGGTCTCGAACGTCAGCGACGAGATCATGGAGCTCGCCCTCGAGGGCGAGGAGATCCCGGTCGAGCTGCTGCAGGACGCGATCCGCAAGGGCACCCTGAACTCGGACTTCACCCCGATCTTCTGCGGTACCGCCTTCAAGAACAAGGGCGTCCAGCCCCTGCTCGACGCGGTCGTCAAGTACCTGCCGTCCCCGCTGGACATCGAGTCCATCGAGGGCACCAAGCCGGGCGACGACACCGTCAAGATCTCCCGCAAGGCCTCGGACGACGAGCCGCTCGCCGCGCTCGCGTTCAAGATCATGTCGGACCCGCACCTCGGCAAGCTCACCTTCGTCCGGGTCTACTCGGGCCGCCTGGAGTCCGGCACCTCGGTGCTGAACGCCGTCAAGGGCAAGAAGGAGCGCATCGGCAAGATCTACCGCATGCACGCGAACAAGCGTGAGGAGATCGACTCGGTGGGCGCCGGCGACATCATCGCCGTCATGGGCCTGAAGCAGACCACCACCGGTGAGACGCTGTCCGACGAGAAGAACCCGGTCATCCTGGAGTCCATGGACTTCCCGGCCCCGGTCATCCGCGTCGCGATCGAGCCCAAGTCCAAGGGTGACCAGGAGAAGCTGGGTGTCGCCATCCAGCGTCTCGCCGAGGAGGACCCGTCCTTCCAGGTCAACACGGACGAGGAGACCGGCCAGACCATCATCGCGGGTATGGGCGAGCTGCACCTCGAGGTGCTGGTCGACCGCATGCGCCGTGAGTTCAAGGTCGAGGCCAACGTCGGCAAGCCGCAGGTCGCGTACCGCGAGACCATCCGCCAGGCGGTCGAGCGCATCGACTACACCCACAAGAAGCAGACCGGTGGTTCCGGTCAGTTCGCCAAGGTGCAGATCGCGATCGAGCCGCTCGAGCAGGCCGAGGGCTACGAGTTCGTCAACCTGGTCACCGGTGGCCGCGTTCCGCGCGAGTACATCCCGTCGGTCGACGCCGGTTGCCAGGAGGCCATGGAGTTCGGTGTGCTCGCCGGCTACCCGCTGCAGGGTGTCCGCGTGAAGCTGCTGGACGGCCAGTCGCACGACGTCGACTCCTCCGAGCTCGCGTTCAAGATCGCCGGTTCGATGGCGTTCAAGGAAGGCGCGCGGAAGGCCAAGCCGGTCCTCCTCGAGCCGATGATGGCCGTCGAGGTCACCACGCCCGAGGACTACATGGGCGACGTGATCGGCGACATCAACTCTCGCCGTGGCCAGATCCGGTCCATGGACGAGCGTCACGGTGCCCGCGTCGTCACGGCGCTGGTGCCCCTCTCCGAGATGTTCGGCTACGTCGGTGACCTGCGCAGCAAGACCTCTGGTCGCGCGAGCTACTCGATGCAGTTCGACTCGTACGCCGAGGTTCCGAAGAACGTGGCGGACGACATCATCGCCAAGGCCAAGGGCGAGTGACGTCCCGATAATCGGGACGATTGCGAAGCCTTAGGCTATTAGGAGGCAATCCGGGAGGATCCGGTCGGATCCTCCCGGGGCCTCCGGCCCCCCCACCAGCGGGACGGCACGGGATGTCCTCCGGACAACCCGCACCAAAACCGATTTCAGACCAACTGGCGTCAGCACGGCGTACAGGAACTGTCCTCAGGAGGACTCAGTGGCGAAGGCGAAGTTCGAGCGGACGAAGCCCCACGTCAACATCGGCACCATCGGTCACATCGACCACGGCAAGACCACGCTGACCGCGGCCATCACCAAGGTGCTGCACGACGCGTACCCGGAGATCAACCCCTTCACGCCGTTCGACCAGATCGACAAGGCGCCGGAGGAGCGGCAGCGCGGTATCACCATCTCCATCGCGCACGTCGAGTACCAGACCGAGGCGCGCCACTACGCCCACGTCGACTGCCCGGGTCACGCCGACTACATCAAGAACATGATCACCGGTGCCGCCCAGATGGACGGCGCCATCCTCGTGGTCGCCGCCACCGACGGCCCGATGCCGCAGACCAAGGAGCACGTCCTCCTGGCCCGCCAGGTCGGCGTTCCGTACATCGTCGTCGCCCTGAACAAGGCCGACATGGTGGACGACGAGGAGATCCTGGAGCTCGTCGAGCTCGAGGTCCGCGAGCTGCTCTCCGAGTACGAGTTCCCGGGCGACGACCTGCCGGTCGTCCGCGTCTCCGCGCTGAAGGCGCTGGAGGGCGACAAGGAGTGGGGCGAGAAGCTCCTCGGCCTGATGCACGCCGTCGACGAGGCCATCCCGACCCCGGCCCGCGCCGTGGACCAGCCGTTCCTGATGCCGATCGAGGACGTCTTCACGATCACCGGTCGTGGCACCGTCGTCACCGGTCGTATCGAGCGCGGTATCCTCAAGGTCAACGAGACTGTCGACATCATCGGCATCAAGGAGACCAAGACCACCACCACGGTCACCGGCATCGAGATGTTCCGCAAGCTGCTCGACGAGGGCCAGGCCGGTGAGAACGTCGGTCTGCTGCTCCGCGGCATCAAGCGCGAGGACGTCGAGCGCGGCCAGGTCATCATCAAGCCGGGTTCGGTTACCCCGCACACCGACTTCGAGGCCCAGGCCTACATCCTGTCGAAGGACGAGGGTGGCCGCCACACCCCGTTCTTCAACAACTACCGCCCGCAGTTCTACTTCCGTACCACGGACGTGACCGGCGTCGTGACCCTCCCCGAGGGCACCGAGATGGTCATGCCGGGCGACAACACCGCCATGACCGTCGCGCTGATCCAGCCCGTCGCCATGGAGGAGGGCCTGAAGTTCGCCATCCGTGAGGGTGGCCGCACCGTCGGCGCCGGCCAGGTCACCAAGATCGTCAAGTAATCTGACGCTCTGACCTGCCTGCCTCGTACAGGCTCGGTCCGAAGGGCCCCGCGCACCTCGGTGAGCGGGGCCCTTCGGCGTGTCGGGATGTCGATTCGGCGGCGATCGGGTAACAGGTCCGTTGAGGAAGCGCTCAGAGCAGACTGCTATCCTGCCGCTCATTGGCTCTCCCTCGCCTCCGTCCGCGATGCTCCGGGTGCGGAGGGAGAAAGGTTCCGGCCGGTGGGGGCGACCCGGCGGTCCATGCCTCCCAACCGCTTTCGGATCACATGGGGACAGGCGAAGAAGGATGCTCAACGCAGGAGACCAGGGAGTCGGGTCGGCCGTGGAGCCGGCTCCGTTGTTGTCGGTCGTCATGCCGATCTACAACGAGCAGGAGGCGCTGCCGCTGACCGTGCGGCGCCTGCGCCCGATCCTCGACGGGCTGGGGATCACGTACGAAGTGGTCGGCATCGACGACGGAAGCACGGACGCCACCCCGGTACTGATGCAGAAGATCCGCCAGGACTGGCCGGAGTTCCGGATCGTCCGCTTCGCCCGCAACTCGGGGCACCAGGCCGCGCTCACGGCCGGCATCCACCGCGCCTTCGGCGACTACGTCGTCTCCATCGACGCCGACCTCCAGGACCCGCCGGAGAAGATCCCCGAGATGCTCTCGCTCGCGCGGGACCGGGGCCTCGACGTGGTCTACGGCGTGCGCGGCGACCGCGGCACGGACACGGTCTTCAAGCGCCGCACGGCCGGCGCGTACTACTGGCTGATGCGCAAGCTCGTCGGCAAGAAGATGCCGAACCAGGCCGGCGACTTCCGCCTGCTCAGCCGTGCCGCGGTGGACGCGCTCAAGGCGATGCCCGAGCACCAGCCGGTCTACCGGCTGCTGGTGCCGTGGCTCGGCTTCCCGAGCGGCGAGGTCGTCTACGTGCGCGAGGAGCGGGTGGCCGGCTCGACCCACTACCCGCTGTCCAAGATGCTCCGGCTGGCCGTGGACAGCGTCACGAACTTCTCGGCGAGCCCGCTGCGGCTCGCCACCTGGCTCGGCCTGACGAGCTTCCTGCTCTGCTTCGCCCTCGGTGTCTACACCGTGGTCGCGTACGCGCTCGACAAGACCGTCCCCGGCTGGTCCTCGCTGTTCATGGGCATGCTGTTCCTCGGCGCCGTCCAGCTCGTCTGCATGGGCCTGTTGGGCGAGTACGTCGGTCGCATCTACTCGGCGGCCCAGGCCCGGCCGGCCTACTTCGTCGGCTACGACTCGGCGGAGGGGCCCGACCCCGCGACGACTCGTCGCAGCGCCTCCTACACGGGCTGACCCGGCGTCGTTCCGCCGCCGGTCGACGGACCGCCGCCGGCCTCCGCCAGGCTGCCGTGCTGCGAGCTGCGAGCTCGGACGAGAGAACGGACACCATGCACACGAACAGCACCGCGACCGGAGCGGCCGAAGCCACCGGAGGACGTCCGGGGGTTCCGGCGCCGTCCGGCGGGCCGTCCGGCGGCGTGGCGTCCGGGGGCTCCGGGGCCCACGCCTTCTGGCGGTTCCTGCCCGCCGTCTCGGCGTACCTGCTCCTGGTGGGGCTGCTGCTGGCCGCGGACACCCGGGCGGGTGACATCGCCCGGTACTCCTTCTACGCGGCCTGGGGCGTGGTGCTCCCCGGCACGCTGGTCTTCCGGGCCCTGCGCCGGCGTCCGCACACCCTGCTGGAGGACCTCGCCTTCGGCGCGGTGACCGGGCTGGTGCTGGAACTGGTGGCCTGGGCGGTCCTCGTCCGTTCGGGCCTCCAGTCGGTGGCCGTCGCCTGGCCGCTCGCGGTGGTGGTCCCGTTCGCGCTCGTCCCGGGGCTGCGCCGGCACTGGCGCTCCGGCGGCCACCGGCGGCCGTCCCTCGGCTGGTCCTGGTCGATGGCCGCGGTGGTGGGCCTGACCGGCCTGTACTACTACCAGGTCTTCCTGTCGAAGTTCCCGGTCCTGGCGACGGACGAGAAGTCGCGGCTGTTCGGCGACATGCCGTACATGCTGTCGCTGGCGGCCAACGCCAAGCAGCACGTGCCGCTGACCCTGCCGCAGGCGGCGGGGGAGCCGCTGCACTACCACTGGTTCACGTTCTCGCACATGGCGATGACCGACATGGTCGGCCACATCGACCTGCCGGTGGTCGAGACCAGGCTGCTCGTCCCCGCGTTCGCCGCGCTCAGCGTGCTGATCATGGCCGTGGTGGCCCAGCGGATCACCGGTCGGGCGTGGGCCGGCCCGCTGGCCGCGGTGCTGCTGTTCGCGGTCGGGGAGTTCACCGCGGTCTACCCGAACGACGTGACGACCTGGACCTTCGGTGCGCCGGCCGTCCGGCTGATGTCCTGGTCGAGCATGTCGCTGGCCTACAGCCAGCCGCTGCTGATCGCGCTGACCGGCGTGGTCGCCGACGGCCTCCGCCGGGTCGGCGGTCCGGCCGGCGAGGACGGGCCGTCCCGGGCGCCGGAGTTCGGGCGGGGGGTCTTCGTCCTGACGGCGATGTTCGCGACCGCCTCCAGCGCGGCCAAGGCGAGCACCCTCCCGGTGGCCCTCGCGGGCCTGGCCGTGGCCGGCCTGGCGGTCCTGATCAGGACCCGGCGCATCCCGTGGACGGTCGTCGGGCTGGGGGCGGTCATCGCGGGCGCCCAGCTCTTCGCCACGGCGGTGATCTTCGACTTCGAGAGCTACGGCCTGGAGGTCATCCCGTTCGGCAACATCCAGAAGTACTGGGCCGAACCGCTGGAGGGCAGGCCGGTCCTGCTCCAGAGCGGTCTGGTCGCGGCCGTCCTGATCGCCTTCTTCCTGAACCACCAGATCAAGCTCCTGGGCGCGGTGCCGCTGCTGTGGCGGCGCCGGCTCCGGCTGGACGCCGCGCAGTGGTTCCTGCTCGGCGCGGTGGTCGCCGGACCGGCGGCCTACCTGATGGTCAACGGCTACAACGCCAGCTACTTCACCATCTCCGCGATGCCCTTCGGGGCGGTGCTGTCCGCCTGGGGGTACTGCGAGGCCTTCGAGCGGGCCGCGCTGCCGCGGGCCGGGAAGGCCGCCCTGGCCGTCGGCACGCTGGCCCTGACCGGGCTGCTCACCTGGCTCTCGTACCGGTACTCGGCGGACCTGGTGGCCTTCCTGGGCGAGCACACCGGGGACGGCACCGCCACCGAGGCGTACACGCCGCTGCTGCCGGCGCTGAGCGTGGCCGCCGCGTTCGCGGTGCTGGCGCTCGTCCTGGGGCTGCTCTGGCGGCTGCTCTCCCGGGCGGCGCGGGGCCTGCGGCGCCGGGGCGGGGTCGTCCTGCTCACCGCCGGGCTGACGCTCGGCACCCCGAGCCTCGCCCTCGACGCCGTCCAGGCCCAGCAGTTCCTGTGGGACGCCAGCTGGGTGATGCCGGCGAGCCAGGTGGACGCCGCGCGCTGGATCCGCTCGCACAGCGCGCCCTCGGACATCCTGGCGACGAACAGCCACTGCTGGCAGTTCGAGGACTACGCGGACGGCCTGCCGTGCGCCAACTACCGTTCGCACTGGCTCAGCGGCTACTCGGAGCGCTCGGTGCTGATCGAGGGCTGGGCGTACGCGCCGAGGCTGATGGCCGACGCGAACGGGGCCGCCTCCTCCGGTTCGCCGTTCTGGGACACCGCGCTGTTCAATCTCAACGAGGCCGCGTTCTACGCACCGACGCCGGACGTCCTGAGCCGGCTGCACCGCGATCACAAGGTCCGCTACCTGGTGGTCCAGCGGAAGGCGGGCGTCGAGTCGCCGCAGCTCAGGAGCCTCGCCAAGCAGGTGTTCGACAACGGCCGGGTGGCCGTGTACGAGCTCACCTGACCCGACGAACGAAGCAGTGGGCAATCCATGGTCTCCACCGAGAAAGCGCCGACGCAGACGCCGGCACCCGGCGGCCCGGCGGCCGCTCCGGCGGCCGGCAGCGCCAAGCGGCAGCTCCCGTCGTTCCTGGTGATCGGCGTGCTCAGCACGCTCTTCTACCTCGGCCTGTACGTGGTGGCCCGCCACGTCGTCGACCGGCAGGCGGCCAACCTGATCGCCCTGGCGGTGAGCGCGGTCGCCAACACCGCCGCCAACCGGCGCTTCACCTTCGGCATCACCGGCTCGGAGGGCGCGGTGCGCCACCAACTCCAGGGCGCCGTCGCCTTCTTGATCGGTCTGGGGCTGAGCAGCGGCGCGCTCGCGCTGCTCGCCCTGCTCGCGCCGGACGCTTCGCGGGTGGTCGAGGTCGCCGGCCTGGTCGTGGCCAACGGCCTCGCCACGGTGGCCCGGTTCGTCCTTCTCAAGGTGTGGGTCTTCAGGGCCCGTTGAGGTCGGACGGGGCCACCGCGGGCCGGCGCCGGAGGGTCCGTGCGGTCAGGGCGCGGGGACGGCGGTCCGGGCGGGCTCCCCGACCGGCTCGGCCTGGCCGGGGGCCGCGGCCCGGCGGGCCCGCCGGGCGGCCAGGGCGCGCACCGGGCGGGGGGTCCAGTCCTTCGCCCTCAGCGCGGGCTTCTCCACCAGGTACCAGGAGAGCGCGGCGAGGACGACCGTCCCGGCGAGGGACAGCGGGAGGTAGACCCGCATGCCGTGGGCGTTCCACCCGAGCGCGGCGACGACCTGTTCCACGGTGAAGCCGTACACGTAGATGCCGTACGAGAAGTCCCGCTTGACGCCGATCCGCTGGAACGGCCTGGGCAGCCGGACGGCCAGCCAGAAGAGCAGGTACGCGAAGGCCGGGTAGCCGAACGCGAACAGCCCGCCGTAGCGCAGGCTGGCGACGAGCACGACGACCGACAGCAGCGCGAGCCCGGCGTTGATCGGGACCCGCTCCTTGTACAGCTGCACCGTGGCGCCGAGCAGGAAGACGAACGTCAGGTAGACGAAGTACTGCAGGTAGACCTGGCCGAAGACCGGCACGTGGAGGTAGTGGCCCATGCTCGTCGGGACGTTGACCGCACCGGGGGTCGTCCGCCAGTCCTCGAAGATCAGGATCCAGCCGACCAGGGTCAGCAGCGGCACCGTCTTCTTGGCGCGCAGCAGCACGCCGCCGGCGGCCAGCAGGCCCATCATGACGTAGCAGAGCATCTCGTAGTCGAGCGACCAGAGGGAGCCGTTGATCCCGGGGTCGTGGTTGGTGCCGGCCTTCACGCCGGCGTCGATCACGTCCGAGATGTCGAACCCGGTGGAGAGCGAGGCGTTCCAGGCGCCCGCCAGGTAGTTCAGCGGGCCGTCCGGGTGCGACCAGTAGCCGCTGAGCGAGTGGTGGGTCCGGTAGTACAGGGCGGGGGCCACCAGCAGGACGCAGACCAGCAGCGACGCCCAGAGCCCGGGCAGGATGCGCAGGGCGCGGTGCCAGGAGTACCGGCCGGCCGTGCTGCGCACGGCACTTCCGGTGATCATGAACCCGGACAGTGCGAAGAAGCCGACCACCGCGAGTCGGCCGAGGTCGATCTGGCCACCGCTGAACTGGGAGAGCGGAGCGGGCCGGCCGAACCCGAGCGGGTAGGCATGGGAGTAGACGACGGCTACCGCGAGGGTCGTCCGGATCGCGCCGAAGCTGTTCACCCGGCCGGACAGACTGCCTCCCCTCAGCCACGAGGGGCGTCGGGTGTCGACGCCCCCGCGTATGCCGTGTGAGGGTCCCGCATGGTGGGTCATGGTCCGTCCGATCCGGCCGGCTGGGGAGCGGCCTGGGAATGGGCCTGGGATGGGGGCAGGAAAGGCGACTGAGGGGACGGTGTCCTGCGCTCGTCCCCTCAGCCGGTCGGGCTCCGCTACTGCTGCTTCAGCGAGTCCGTGTAGGCCTTGCAGGCCTGGTAGTCCGGCAGCAGGCCGGTGGCGAGGGCCTCCGAGAGGGAGGGCGCCACCGCGTCGCGGGCCGAGAGCTGCGGGGTGTCGGTGGGCCACTCGATGCCGAGCTCCGGGTCCAGCGGGTGCACGCCGTGCTCGCCGGTCGGGTTGTACGTCGCCGAGCAGAGGTAGGTCAGCGTGGCGTCGTCGGTGAGGGCGCAGAAGCCGTGGCCGAGGCCCTCCGGGATGTAGACGGCCTTGCGCTCGGTGTCGTCCAGCCGGACGAACTCCCACGTGCCGAAGTTCGGCGAGCCGACCCGCAGGTCGACGATGACGTCCAGCACCGCACCGCGGGTGCAGGCCACGTACTTGGCCTGGCCGGGCGGGACGTCGGCGAAGTGGATGCCGCGGACGACGTCCTTGGCGGAGAGCGACAGGTTGGCCTGCGCCAGGTTCAGCGGGTGGCCGACGACCTCGGCGAGGCGGTCGAAGCGGTACCACTCGGTGAAGTGGCCGCGGGGGTCGCCGTGCACCTGCGGGGTGATCTCGAAGGCGCCCTCGATGGAGAGCTCGCGGAACTTCACCGGGCGGCCTCCTCGTCGAGCAGGTCCACCAGGTACTGGCCGTAGCCGCTCTTCAGCAGCGGCTCGGCGAGCTCGCGCAGCTGGGCGTCGTCGATCAGCCCGGCCCGCCAGACGGCCTCCTCGATGCAGCCGATCTTGAAGCCCTGGCGCTCCTCGATGACCCGGACGAACTCCGAGGCCTGGACCATCGACACGAACGTGCCGGTGTCCAGCCACGCGGTGCCGCGGTCGAGGATCGTCACGTGCAGGTCGCCGGTCCGCAGGTAGGCGTCGTTGACGGCGGTGATCTCCAGCTCGCCGCGGGCGCTCGGCTGCAGGTTGCGGGCGATCTCGACGACCCGGTTGTCGTAGAAGTACAGGCCGGGGACGGCGTAACGGGACTTGGGCTCGGCCGGCTTCTCCTCGATGGAGAGGACCTGGCCGTTCTCGTCGAACTCGACCACGCCGTACGCGGTCGGGTCGGCCACCGGGTAGGCGAAGACCCGGCCGCCCTTGATGTCGGAGTGCTCGGTGAGCCGGGTGCCCAGGCCGCTGCCGTGGAAGATGTTGTCGCCGAGGATCAGGGCCACCGGCTCGTCACCGATGAAGTCCGCGCCGAGCACGAAGGCCTGGGCGATGCCCTCGGGCTTCTCCTGGACGGCGTACTGGAGCTTCAGGCCGAACTGGGAACCGTCGCCCAGCAGCCGTTCGAACTGGTCCCGGTCGTTCGGGGTGGTGATGATCAGGATTTCGCTTATCCCGGCCATCACGAGGGTCGAGAGGGGGTAGTAGATCATCGGCTTGTCGAAGACCGGGAGGAGCTGCTTCGACACCGCACGGGTCAGCGGCCACAGCCGCGAGCCGGTGCCGCCGGCCAGGAGGATTCCACGCATGGGTGCACCCTATTCGAGATCCGCGAACGCGGGAGGGGCCGGGTCGGGAGGGTGTTCGGGCGGCGGTAGACTACGCGCATTATGCGCATCCTCGTGACCGGCGGCGCCGGATTCATCGGTTCGGAGTTCGTCCGTCAGCTCCTCGGAGCTGACGAGAATGCCCGGATCACGGTCTTTGACAAGCTCACCTACTCGGGTGTCCTGGAGAACCTCGCTCCGGTGGCGAACCACCCGGGCTACGCCTTCGTCCAGGGCGACATCTGCGACACGGACGCCGTCGACCAGGTCATGCCGGGTCACGACGTGGTGGTGCACTTCGCCGCCGAGTCCCACGTGGACCGTTCGATCGCCGGCGCGGGCCCGTTCGTGCTGACCAACGTCGTGGGCACCCAGGTCCTGCTCGACGCCGCGCGCAAGCACGGTGTCGGCCGCTTCGTCCACATCTCCACCGACGAGGTGTACGGCTCGATCAGCGAGGGCTCCTGGACCGAGACCTGGCCGCTGCAGCCGAACTCCCCGTACTCGGCCTCCAAGGCCTCCTCCGACCTGCTGGCGCTGGCCTACCACCGCACCCACGGCATGGACGTCGTGGTGACCCGCTGCTCCAACAACTACGGGCACTACCAGTTCCCGGAGAAGGTCATCCCGCTGTTCACCACCAACCTGATCGACGGCAAGAAGGTGCCGCTGTACGGCGACGGTGGCAACGTCCGCGACTGGCTGCACGTCTCGGACCACTGCCGGGGCATCGAGCTGGTCATGCGCGGCGGCCGGGCCGGCGAGGTCTACAACATCGGCGGCGGCACCGAGGCGACCAACAAGGAGCTGACCGGCCTGCTGCTGGAGGCGGCCGGCGCGGGCTGGGACATGGTCGAGCACGTCGCGGACCGCAAGGGCCACGACCTCCGCTACTCCATCGACATCAGCAAGATCCGCGAGGAGCTCGGCTACGAGCCGCAGGTCCGCTTCGAGGACGGCCTCGCCGCGACCATCGCGTGGTACCGCGAGAACCGCGCCTGGTGGGAGCCGCTGAAGCAGAAGGCGGCCCTGGCCAAGTGACCGCGAACGCCGCCGCGCCCGTGCGCTGGCTGGTCACCGGCGCGGCCGGGATGCTCGGGCAGGACCTGCTGTCGGTGCTGGGCGCCGACGCGACCGCCGAGATCACCGCGCTGCGCCGGGCGGACCTCGACATCACCGACGCGGCGGCCGTCCAGGCCGCCGTCGAGGGCCACGACATCGTGGTCAACTGCGCCGCGTGGACGAACGTCGACGCCGCGGAGACCGAGGAGGACGCCGCCACCGCCGTCAACGGCACCGGGGTGCGTCTCCTGGCCGCGGCCTGCGCCAAGAGCGGCGCGCGGCTGCTGCACGTCTCCACCGACTACGTCCTGCCGGGCGACGCCACCGAGCCCTGCCCGGAGGACGCCCCGACCGCGCCGGTGAACGCGTACGGCCGCAGCAAGCTGGTGGGGGAGCGGGCGGTCGCCGAGCTGCTCCCCGAGCACGGCTACGTCGTGCGCACCGCCTGGCTGTACGGCGAGCACGGCCCGAACTTCGTGGCCACCATGCTCAAGCTCGCCGCCCAGCGGGACACCCTGGACGTGGTGGACGACCAGCACGGCCAGCCGACCTGGTCGTACGCGCTGGCCGGCCGCCTGGTCGAGCTCGGCCGGGCCGCGCTCGCCGGGCAGGCCCCGGCCGGGGTCTACCACGGCACCGCGAGCGGCCGCACCACCTGGTGCGGGCTGGCCCGCGAGACCTACGCGCTGAGCGGGCTGGACCCGGAGCGGATCCGCCCGACCACGTCGGAGGCCTTCGTCCGCCCGGCCGCCCGCCCGGCCTTCAGCGTGCTGGCCCACGACCGCTGGGCCGCCGCCGGACTGGCGCCGCTGCCCGAGTGGCGGGCCATGCTGGCCGAGGCCCTGGCCCGGCCCGTCTTCGCCGAACTGGCCGCCACGGCCCGGACCACGGAGAGCGAAAGACCTCAGTGAAGAACGCACTGACGAAGGTGGCTGCCGCGCTACCGCCGGGAACCCTGGCGGTGGCCGGCGGCACCGTCGTACTGGGGGCCGCCTCCTACATCCATCTCGGGGTGGCGGGCCACAGCCTGTCCGTCGACGACATGGCGAACGTCTCGCTGCTGTGGACGATCGTGATGTCCGTCGGCATCGGCGTCTTCTTCCCGATCGAGCAGGAACTCACCCGGATCGTCGCGGCGCGCGCGGCCCTCGGCCACGGCGCCGCGCCGGTGCTGCGCCGGGCGGCCCTGCTCACCGGCGGGATCCTCGCGGCGACCCTGGCCGTCCTCGGCGCCGCCTCCGGCCCGATCGCCCGTTCGATGTTCCACGGCGACCGCTCGCTGGTGCTGGCGCTCGGCGGGGCCTTCACCGGCATGGCCGTCTGCTACCTCACCCGCGGCGTGCTGGCCGGCCTCGGCCGCTTCGGCGCGTACGGCACCCAGCTCGGCCTGGACGGCGGCCTGCGCATCGGCCTGGCCTTCGCCTGCGGCCTGGCCGGGGTGCACTCGGCGCTCGCGTTCAGCCTGATCCTGGCCGTCGCGCCGATCCTCGCCACGATCGTCACGCTGCCGCCGCTGCTGCGCGCGGTGAAGCCCGGCGAGCAGATCGCCTGGTCCGAACTCTGCTCCGGGCTGGGCCTGTTGATCTGCTCGACGCTGCTCTCGCAGGTCGTGGTGAACGCGGCCGTGGTGAGCACCAAGCTGCTCGCGCCCACCGACTCCGCGCTGATCGCCGCGCTGCTCAACGCGCTGGTGCTGGCCCGGGTGCCGCTGTTCGTCTTCGGTTCGCTCCAGGCCTCGCTGCTGAACGGCCTCTCCGCCGCGATCGCGGTCGGGGACCGGGCCGCCTTCACCGGGATGCTGAAGAAGATCGGCGTCGTGGTGGGCGCGCTCGGCGTGCTCGGCGGGATCCCGGCGGTCGCCCTCGGCCCGTGGCTGATCCAGGTGCTCTTCGGCGCCAAGCCGGTGCTCGGCTGCCTCGACTTCTTCTGGATGTCCGCCGGGACCGTGGCGTACATGTTCGCGATGGTGCTCGGCCAGGCGCTGATGGTATTCAAGCGGCACAACCTTCAGCTGCTCTGCTGGGCGGTCGGCACCGCGGTCCTCGCCGGGGTGACCTTCCTCCCGGGCGAGGTGTCCACCCGGGTGGTCGTTGCGTACACGGCGGGTTCCGTGGCCACCGTCCTCGGTATGCTGGCAGGTCTGAGGCAGAGTTTCGCCCGTTCGGCGACGAATTCCGCAGGCCTCGCCCAGCAGTCGGGGGACCCGAACGCCGCGGTGTTGAGCAGCCGGACGGCCGGTGACTGACCGTGTCCGCCCCTCATCTTCAGATCGCCACGCAGCAGCGCGGGCCAGACCCCATTCATGGAGCCTCCATGTCCCAGTACGACGATGTTTGGCTGGTGATCCCGGCCTACAACGAGGGCCAGGTGATCGCCGACGTTGTGGAGGGGGCGCGAAAGACGTTCCCGAACATCGTGGTGGTCGATGACGGCAGCGGCGACGACTCGGCCAAGCACATCATGGAGACGGGCGCGCACCTGGTGCGCCACCCGGTCAACCTCGGTCAGGGTGCCGCCCTCCAGACCGGCCTCGCCTACGCCCTGGCCCAGCCGGGCGCCAAGTACTTCGCCACCTTCGACGCGGACGGCCAGCACCAGACCGCCGACGTCGAGAAGATGGTCGCCCTGCTCCGGGAAGGCGACACGGACGTCGTCCTCGGCTCGCGCTTCATCGAGCAGAACGGGCAGGTGCCGTGGATCAAGCGGGTCGTCCTGCGCACCGCGGCGACCGTCAGCCCGACCGCTCGCAAGCTCAAGCTGACCGACGCCCACAACGGCCTGCGCGTGATGAACCGCGAGGCCGCCGGCCGGCTGCGGATCACCATGAACGGCATGGCGCACGCGTCGGAGATCGTCAGCTTCCTCGCCGGCTCGGACCTCCGGGTCGCCGAGCTCCCGGTGGACATCCTGTACACCGACTACTCACGCGCCAAGGGTCAGTCCCTGATCAACGGCGTCAACATCATCTTCGACATCTCGCTGCGGGAGCGTAGCCGCCGATGAAATTCTTCTGGATCCAGCTGGTTCTCATTCTCGGCTCGGTCACTCTCGCCTTCATGTTCATCCGGCGTTGGGACCGTGCCAACACCCGCGCCTGGAAGCGCATCGCGTTCTCGGTCTTCGTGCTCGTGAACATCTACGCGGTGCTGCGTCCCACCGACGTGACCTGGCTGGCCCACCAGCTCGGCGTCGGCCGCGGCACCGACCTGGTGCTGTACGTGATGGTGCTGGCGATGGGCTTCCTGACCCTGAACACCTTCCTGCGCTTCCGCTCGCTGGAGAAGAAGCTCACCGACCTGGCGCGCACCGTGGCGATCAACGAGGGCGCCCGCCTGAACGAGGAGCGCTTCGACCTGGACCTGCCGATCTCGGCGCCGGTCGACCGCAGCAAGGCCTGATCCCGTGGCGACCTTCGAGTTCATGCTGCCGTACTACGGCGACGTGGCACTGATGCAGGCCGCGGTGCGGAGCATCCTCGCGCAGACCGACCGGGACTTCCGGCTGACCGTCATCGACGACGGCCAGGAGCCGGACGTCCCGGGCTGGTTCGCCTCGCTCGGCGACGACCGGGTGAGCTACCTGCGCAACGAGCGGAACCTCGGCATCACCAAGAACTTCCAGAAGTGCGTGGAGCTGTCCACGGCCGACCACGTGGTCATCATGGGCTGCGACGACCTGCTGCACCCGCACTACCTGGAGACCGTCCGGGCGATCGTCAAGGACAATCCGGACCTGGGCATGGTCCAGCCGGGTGTCGAGGTGATCGACGGCAACGGTGACGTGAGCCGTGCGGGCCTGGCGGACAACGTCAAGGAGAAGATCTACGCGCCGACCGTCAAGGGCCGGCGGCTGATGGGCGGCGAGGAGCTGGCCGCGAGCGTGCTGCGCGGCAACTGGCTCTACTTCCCGTCGATCTGCTGGCGGGGCGAGGCGCTGCGCGCGGTCAACTTCCGCGACGAGTACTCGGTGATCCAGGACCTGGCCCTGGTCGTCGACCTGCTGGAGCTCGGCGAGCAGATGATGGTGGACAACACCACCGTCGTCTTCCAGTACCGCCGGCACGCCGTCAGCGAGTCCTCGGTGCAGGCCTTCTCCGGCACCCGGTTCACCGAGGCGGAGCGGTACTTCAACGCGGTGGCCGAGCGGATGGACGCCCGCGGCTGGCCGAAGGCCGCCCGTGCGGCCCGGTTCCGCAGCGCCTCCCGGCTGCACGCGCTGACCATGCTGCCGGGCGCGCTGAAGCGCGGCCAGCGGGCCGGCGCCAAGGTCCTGGTCCGCCACGCGCTGACCGGCGGCGAGCGGCACTGACACCGCGCGAGCCCTGATACGGCACTGGGCCGGTAGTCCGAACTCGGACTACCGGCCCAGTGCCGTTCAACGTTCGGTGAGGGTCACCCGGGCAGGTCCGCGGAGAACCCGGGGAGCAGCTCGTCCTTGCGCGGGTACGGGTTGACCTTCGGGCAGATCAGCTTCCCGAGGTCGACCTTCGGGTCCGCCGGGTTCAGGAGGTCCGGGGCCGGGACGCACTTGGGCGCGTAGGGGGAGCAGTGCCCCTTGGTGTCGGCGGTGGTCTGCGAGATCCAGGCCAGCATGCCGGTGCCCTCGTGCGGGTCGGGCATGTACTTGCTGGCGGTGGCGGAGCCGGCCATGCCGAAGAGCAGGCCCAGCGCGCAGAGGGCGCCGATGGCCACGCCGCGCGGGTTGAGGCGCAGCGGGAGCCGGCGGCCGGTCTCCTCGGCGGTCCCGGCGGCGGAGGCCGGAGCGGTGTTCCGGCGGCGGGCGATCAGGTAGCAGGCCAGGCCGACCAGGACCAGCAGGCAGTACAGCAGCTGCGCGCTGGTGCGCGGGTAGAGCATGACGGCCTGGTCGCGCTCCATGTGGGAGGCGTACCAGTAGCGCATCAGCAGGGCGCTCGCCGTGCAGGCGGCGGCGGTCAGGACGACGGCCCGGCCGATCCCGAGGGCCAGCGCCACGCCGAGGCCGACCAGCAGCAGGATCGTGAAGAGGCCGACCCCGCCGAGCTCGCCCGGGATCGGCCAGCTGCTCTGGCCGTCGGTGCCGGGGAGGTCGTCGCGCCACATCGCGAAGTAGGTGGGCTCGGTGTACGTGTCGAAGTAGCAGTAGCGGTCGACCGTGCTGCCGGCGGACCCGAGCAGCCGGGTCAGGTAGAGGGCCGAGACCACCAGGAAGACGCCGCCGGCGGCGCCGATCGCGGACAGGGCGTTCAGCAGGCCGCGGGTCCCGCCGGCGCGGCGGGCACGCAGCAGCAGCACCACGGTGAGCACCACCACGCCGGCGGCGGACCACACGAACCAGCCGGAGTAGAGGTTGAACAGCAGCCCGATCCCGAGGCCGAGCACGGCGCCGCGGACGGCGGCGGTGCGGCGCGGGAGCTCCGGGGCGCGCTGGAGGAGCCGCATCAGCTTCGCCAGCACGGGGAGGAAGGCGACCAGCACGAAGGTGGTGTACGGCTTGTACGGCTGCGCCATCGGCAGCGCGGCGGTGACGCCGATCCCGAGCGCCCAGAGCGGGGGCAGCAGCAGCCGCCAGGACAGGTAGGCGAGCGGGCCGAGCAGCGCGACGAACACCAGCTCGACGAGCTTGAGCGCGTGGCCGACGTCTCCGTTGGTGACCTGTTCGGCGACGAAGGCGACGATGTGCGGGAACATCGGCGGGTAGGCGCCGTCGAGCGGCTTGCCGTCCATCAGCGCGGAGACCCACGCCTGGAGGTTGCCGGAGTCACCCGACCGGGCGTAGAGCGGCCAGTCGGTGCCGCGCAGCGCGAGCGAGACGCCGGCCGCCAGGACACCGGAGGAGAGGCCCGCGACCGCGGCCGCGGCGAACCGCACCGGGACGTCCGCCCAGCGGCGCATCGCCGGCACCAGGACCAGGACGACGACGCCGAGCAGCAGCAGGAGCCGGAGCTGCAGCGCGGCGAGGCCGCTGACCTGGCCGATCCTCGACATGGGGTTCAGCTCGATGGACGTGGCCAGGCCCGTCATGAGCAGGGCCGCCGCGACCGCGGTCAGGATCTCCGCGGTCCAGAGGACGGCCGGGAGGCGCAGCGCGGCTGCCCGTCTCTTGCGCTTGGACGGTATGCCCTCTTGCCTGCCCGAGGCCGGGGCGGGCTGCACGCTCGTCGTCACTGTTCGGTCCTTCTGCTCTTCCGCAGCGATGAGGTGCGGAGGCGGTGTGTGGTTTCGGTGCCGGACACCGCGATTCTGCCAGTAGCCCGGGCGGGGGATCAGCAGGGGCCGAACCACCCTGCCCCAGTGGGCCGTTGCCGTCCACGGGGGAGGAGCGCGTTGGCTCCGGCCGATCGCCGCGTGGCACACTGCCGATGCGCTTCGACGAGTGGTGGCAGGAACCCGTGGCGCGACGTCCGGAGCCCCACGACGAGATCGTCAGTCCACAACAAGTAGGGAAGTGTCTCGGTGCAGCCGCTGATCGACTCTGCCCACACGTCCGACGGGCCGGGCCGGGGTGAGGCCGGCGACGGGAGCGCGCCCGGAACCCGGGCCCCGGTCGTGCCGGCCCGGCTGCTGGCGCTGGCCGCCCACCGCTGGTTCTGGCCGGTGGCCCTGCTGCTCGGGTACGGCGGGCAGGTGGCGTTCCGCCTGGTGCTGTCGGTGCACAACTACTTCCCGTCGGTGCACGCCGACGAGGACTCCTACCTGGTGATCGCGCGGGTGCTGGCCGGCCGGCCGACCACCGAGATGCCGGTCGGCGTGGTGATCCCCGGCGGGTACCCGCTGCTGATCTCGCCGGCGCTGCGGATCGCCGACAGCCCGGCCATGGCGTACCACCTGATCATGGGCATCAACGCGCTGCTCAACGCGCTGGTGTTCCCGCTCGCCGTGGCGGCGGCGCGCCGGGTGGGCCTGTCCCGGCCGCAGGCGTACCTGGTGGGCACCGCCGTGGCGCTGGTGCCGCCGGTGGTCTTCTACTCCCAGTTCGTCATGTCGGACACCGTGCTCCCGGTGCTCCTGCTGGCCTGGCTGCTGGCGATGCACGGCTGGCTGTCGCCCGGCCCGGCGCGCCGCCGGGCGCTGTACGCGGTGGGCACGGGCCTGGCGGCCGGCTACACCATGGCCACCCACGACCGCGGCGGCGTGGTGGTGGCGCTGACCGCGCTGGTCCTGCTGGTGGTGCTGGCGACCGGCTGGGCGCCCCGGCTCGCCTCGCTGGCCGGCGTCGGCGCGCTCGCGGTGTCCTACCTGGGCGCCAAGCTGCTGGCCGGCTTCGTCGAGGGCCAGTTCAAGGACGTGCCGCCGAGCACCGTCGGCAACAAGGTCTTCGAGAACCTCGAGAACAGCGACTACCTCGGCACGATCATCGCCCGCACCTTCGGGCAGCTGTGGTACTTCATGGTCTCCACGTACGGCTTCGGGGCGATCGCCCTCGTGCTGTGCGTGGTGGTCGTGTTCCGGCGCCGCCACCCGGTGGCCGAGCGGGTGGTGGCCTTCGCCATGGTGGCCCTGCTGCTCGGCACCGCGCTGGCCTCCGCGGCCGGCCTGGCGGACAACGACCGCACCGACAACTGGGTGTACGCCCGGTACTGCGCGGTCCTGGTGCCGCTGTTCCTGGTGGTCGGCCTGGCCGCGCTGTGGAAGGCCGGGGTCCGGGCGCTGCTGTGGCTGGCGCTGGTCGGCACGGCGGCGATCGGGATCATCCAGCTGTCGGTCGGCGCGTACGCGGGCGCCGCGCTCAAGCTCTGGGTCAGCCCCTGGACGGTGCCGGACGCGATGTTCCTGGCCTCGACCTGGGAGGGCCTGCACATGGCCCGGACGACCTTCGGCGCGCTGGCGGTGCTGGCCGCGTGCCTGCTGCTGCGGGTGGCCGGCGGGCGCCGGGTGGTCGCCGCGGTGGTGGGCTGCGTGACGCTGTTCGCCGCCTACGCGACGGTCGCCGTCACCGACAACGTCGCCGAGCCGCACACCAAGGAGCGCAAGTACCAGGCCGTCGGCGTGGCCAAGGAGGCCGGCCTGCGCAAGGGCGACAACGTCGTCCTGGACATGGACCTCGACTGGGACACCCGGATGTCGATGGCCTACGAGGTCTACTGGGGCCGGGTCTGGAGCGACGACCTGAAGGACGGCTCCACCCCGCCGGAGAAGGCCACCGCGTACCTGGCGGCGACGGCCTCCGCCAAGGACGCCCCGCCGGAGGCCAGCTGGCCGGACCCGAAGCCCGGCTGGCACGTCGCGAAGTACAACAAGAGCCGCGGCTGGGTGCTCTGGCGCAAGGGCTGACCTGGGTCGTCACCCCGTCGGGGCCGGTGAGGAGCGCCTCACCGGCCCCGATTGGCATCCGGGCTGCTCCATGTGGCAGTATGTCCAAGTTGCTCGGTTGAGTGCCGATGCTGCGCGCCTCCCGCCGGGAGGACCGGAAGCGAGTCCCATGTACTCGTCGTTCCCGTGATGGCCGTCAAGCGTGAGTTCTACGCCACGGCAGCTGCGGGGCGAAAGTACGGGAATCTTCCGGGAAGCGTGTGCGGGGCCTCGACCCGGCACCCCCCACCCCGAAAGTTCGAAACCGACGAAGTGCTTCGCCGGTTTTTTGCAAGCGCGAGTGCGACACGCCCGAGCGCGGGGGTCGGAGGGGGAGTCGTGCAGTGACTAAGGACAAAGGACTACTGAGTAGCCATGGCGGGACAGAAGATCCGCATCCGGCTCAAGGCCTACGACCACGAGGTCATCGACTCCTCGGCGAAGAAGATCGTCGAGACGGTGATTCGTACTGGTGCGCAGGTCGCGGGCCCGGTGCCGCTGCCCACTGAGAAGAACGTGTACTGCGTCATCCGCTCGCCGCACAAGTACAAGGACTCGCGCGAGCACTTCGAGATGCGTACTCACAAGCGTCTGATCGACATCCTCGACCCCACGCCGAAGACGGTTGACTCGCTGATGCGTCTCGACCTGCCGGCTGGCGTCGACATCGAGATCAAGCTCTGAGAGGCGCACCGAAGATGGCTAAGCAGATTAAGGGCATCCTGGGCGAGAAGCTCGGCATGACCCAGGTCTGGGACGAGAACAACCGGGTCGTCCCGGTGACCGTCGTCAAGGCTGGGCCGAATGTCGTGACCCAGGTCCACACCGCCGACAGCCCGGCCGGCTACGACGCCGTCCAGATCGGCTTCGGCGAGATCGACCCCCGCAAGGTGAACAAGCCCCTCGCGGGCCACTTCGCCAAGGCCGGTGTCACCCCGCGCCGCCACCTGGTCGAGCTCCGTACCTCGGACGCCTCCGAGTACACCCTGGGCCAGGAGATCACCGCCGAGCTGTTCGAGGCGGGTGTCAAGGTCGACGTGACCGGCACCTCCAAGGGCAAGGGCTTCGCCGGTGTCATGAAGCGTCACAACTTCAAGGGTCTCGGCGCCGGTCACGGCACCCAGCGCAAGCACCGCTCGCCCGGTTCCATCGGTGGCTGCGCCACCCCGGGCCGTGTGTTCAAGGGCCTGCGCATGGCTGGTCGGATGGGCCACGAGCGTGTGACCACCCAGAACCTGACCGTGCACGCGGTCGACGCGGAGAAGGGTCTGCTGCTCATCAAGGGCGCCGTCCCGGGCCCGAACGGCGGCCTCGTCCTCGTCCGCACCGCGGCGAAGGGGCTGTGAAGGATATGAGCACCATTGACATCCTGTCGCCGGCTGGCGACAAGACCGGCAGCATCGAGCTGCCGGCCGAGATCTTCGACGCGAAGGTCAGCGTTCCGCTGATGCACCAGGTCGTCGTGGCGCAGCTCGCTGCGGCCCGTCAGGGCACCCACAAGACCAAGACTCGTGGCGAGGTCCGCGGTGGCGGCAAGAAGCCGTACCGCCAGAAGGGCACCGGCCGCGCCCGTCAGGGCTCGACCCGTGCGCCGCAGTTCGCCGGCGGTGGCGTCGTGCACGGTCCCGTGCCGCGCGACTACTCGCAGCGGACCCCGAAGAAGATGATCGCCGCCGCCCTGCGCGGTGCGCTCACCGACCGGGCCCGCCACAACCGCATTCACGTCGTCACCGGCGTGACCGCGACCGAGGCGCCGTCGACCAAGGCCGCCAAGAGCCTGTTCGGCAAGATCACCGAGCGCAAGAACGTCCTCCTGGTCGTCGAGCGCGAGGACGAGCTGGGCCTGAAGTCCGCTCGCAACCTGCCGCACGTGCACATCCTGGACGCCGGTCAGCTGAACACCTACGACGTGCTCGTCTCCGACGATGTGGTCTTCACCCAGGCCGCCTTCGAGCGTTTCGTGGCCGGTCCGGCCGCGTCCGCCAAGGCCGTTGCCGCTGAGGGCGAGCTCGAAGGGAGCGCCGCCTGATGAGCGACGTTACGAGCAAGACGTTCACGGACCCCCGTGACGTCCTGGTGAAGCCGGTCATCTCGGAGAAGAGCTACTCGCTCCTCGACGAGAACAAGTACACGTTCATCGTGTCGCCGGGCGCCAACAAGACCCAGATCAAGCAGGCCGTCGAGGCGGTCTTCTCGGTCAAGGTCGAGGCTGTCAACACGATCAACCGTCAGGGCAAGCGCAAGCGCTCCAAGACGGGCTTTGGCAAGCGCAAGGACACCAAGCGCGCCATCGTGACGCTGGCCGAGGGCAACCGCATCGACATCTTCGGTGGTCCGGTCTCCTGAATCAGGAGATCGTGATCGTCGATTAGGACGAGGACGAGAGAGCCAAATGGGCATCCGCAAGTACAAGCCGACTACGCCGGGCCGTCGCGGCTCCAGCGTGGCCGACTTCGTAGAAATCACGCGGTCCACCCCGGAGAAGTCGCTGGTTCGCCCCCTGCACAGCAAGGGCGGCCGCAACAACGCCGGTCGTGTCACCGCTCGCCACCAGGGTGGCGGTCACAAGCGCGCCTACCGCGTGATCGACTTCCGTCGTCACGACAAGGACGGCGTGCCGGCCAAGGTCGCTCACATCGAGTACGACCCGAACCGCACCGCGCGCATCGCGCTCCTGCACTACGCGGACGGCGAGAAGCGCTACATCATCGCGCCGCGCGGCATCGCGCAGGGTGACCGGATCGAGAACGGCGCTGGCGCCGACATCAAGCCGGGCAACAACCTGCCGCTGCGCAACATCCCGGTCGGTACCACCATCCACGCGGTGGAGCTGCGTCCCGGCGGCGGTGCCAAGCTGGCCCGCTCGGCCGGCTCCGGCATCCAGCTGCTGGCGCGTGAGGGCAAGATGGCGCACCTGCGCATGCCCTCCGGTGAGATCCGCCTGGTCGACGCGCGCTGCCGCGCCACCGTCGGCGAGGTCGGCAACGCCGAGCAGTCGAACATCAACTGGGGCAAGGCCGGCCGTATGCGCTGGAAGGGCGTCCGCCCGACCGTGCGTGGTGTGGCCATGAACCCGATCGACCACCCGCACGGTGGTGGTGAGGGTAAGACCTCCGGTGGTCGCCACCCGGTCTCGCCGTGGGGTAAGCCCGAGGGCCGTACCCGTCGCCCGAACAAGGCGTCGGACAAGCTCATCGTGCGCCGCCGCAAGACCAACAAGAAGCGCTAGGAGCAGGTCAGATGCCGCGCAGTCTCAAGAAGGGCCCCTTCATCGACGGCCACCTCATCAAGAAGGTGGACGCTCAGAACGAGGCGGGTACTCAGAACGTCATCAAGACCTGGTCCCGTCGTTCCGTGATCTCCCCGAGCATGCTCGGTCACACGATCGCGGTTCACGATGGCCGCAAGCACGTCCCGGTGTTCGTCACCGAGTCGATGGTCGGCCACAAGCTCGGCGAGTTCGCTCCGACCCGCACCTTCCGTGGCCACGTGAAGGAAGACCGGAAGTCGAAGCGCCGCTAACTAGCCCATCTGTGGCCTTTGGCCACGGGCTGAGCTTGCGCGCCACAAAGACTCAATGACTTACTCCATTAAGGGGACAACCATGGAAGCCAGGGCACAGGCGCGGTACATCCGCGTGACGCCCATGAAGGCCCGCCGCGTGGTGGACCTCATCCGTGGCATGAATGCCACGGAGGCCCAGGCCGTCCTGCGTTTCGCTCCGCAGGCCGCCACCGTGCCGGTCGGCAAGGTGCTCGACAGCGCCATTGCCAACGCCGCGCACAACTACAACCACTCCAACGTGGACGACCTCTACATCTCCGAGGCGTACGTTGACGAGGGCCCGACCCTGAAGCGGTTCCGTCCGCGTGCCCAGGGCCGCGCCTACCGGATCCGCAAGCGGACCAGCCACATCACCGTGGTCGTCAGCAGCAAGGAAGGGACCCGGTAATGGGCCAGAAGGTTAACCCGCACGGGTTCCGCCTCGGCATCAGCACGGACTTCAAGTCCCGCTGGTACGCCGACAAGCTGTACAAGGACTACGTCAAGGAAGACGTCGCCATTCGTCGCATGATGACGAAGGGCATGGAGCGCGCCGGCATCTCCAAGGTCGAGATCGAGCGCACCCGCGACCGCGTCCGCGTCGACATCCACACCGCTCGCCCCGGCATCGTCATCGGTCGCCGTGGCACCGAGGCCGACCGCATCCGCGGCGACCTCGAGAAGCTGACCGGCAAGCAGGTCCAGCTGAACATCCTCGAGGTCAAGAACCCCGAGCTGGACGCCCAGCTCGTGGCTCAGGGCGTCGCGGAGCAGCTGTCCTCGCGCGTCTCCTTCCGCCGTGCCATGCGCAAGTCGATGCAGGGCACCATGAAGTCCGGCGCCAAGGGCATCAAGGTCCAGTGCTCCGGTCGTCTCGGCGGCGCCGAGATGAGCCGTTCGGAGTTCTACCGCGAGGGTCGCGTGCCGCTGCACACCCTGCGTGCGAACGTCGACTACGGCTTCTTCGAGGCCAAGACCACCTTCGGCCGCATCGGCGTGAAGGTCTGGATCTACAAGGGCGACGTCAAGAACATCGCCGAGGTCCGCGCTGAGAACGCCGCTGCCCGCTCGGGCAACCGCCCGGCCCGTCCCGAGGGTGGTCGTCCCGCCCGCGGTGGCGACCGCCGTGGTGGCGAGCGCGGTGGCCGCGGCCGTCGTCCCGCCGCTGCCGAGGCCCCCGCGGCCCCGGCCGTCGAGGCTCCGGCTGCCGAGAACACCGGAACGGAGGCCTGACCCCAATGCTGATCCCCCGTAGGGTCAAGCACCGCAAGCAGCACCACCCCAAGCGCGGTGGCGCTTCCAAGGGTGGCACCGAGCTGGCGTTCGGCCAGTACGGCATCCAGGCCGTGACCCCGGCCTACGTGACGAACCGGCAGATCGAGTCCGCTCGTATCGCGATCACCCGTCACATCCGTCGTGGCGGCAAGGTCTGGATCAACATCTACCCGGACCGCCCGCTCACCAAGAAGCCGGCCGAGACCCGCATGGGTTCCGGTAAGGGTTCGCCGGAGTGGTGGATCGCGAACGTGCACCCGGGTCGGGTCATGTTCGAGCTGTCGTACCCGAACGAGAAGATTGCGCGCGAGGCGCTCACCCGTGCCGCGCACAAGCTTCCGATGAAGTGCCGGATCGTCCGGCGCGAGGACGGTGAAAGCTGATGTCGGCCGCTACCAAGGCTGCTGAGCTTCGTCAGCTGGACAACGAGGCCCTCGTTGCCAAGCTCCGCGAGGCCAAGGAGGAGCTGTTCAACCTCCGCTTCCAGGCGGCGACCGGGCAGCTCGACAACCACGGCCGGCTCAAGCTGGTCCGTAAGGACATCGCGCGGATCTACACCCTGATGCGCGAGCGCGAGCTGGGCATCGAGACGGTGGAGAACGCCTGATGACTGAGAACACCAACGAGACGCGCGGTTTCCGCAAGACCCGTGAGGGTCTCGTCGTCAGCGACAAGATGGACAAGACCGTCGTCGTCGCCGTCGAGGACCGCGTCAAGCACGCTCTGTACGGCAAGGTCATCCGCCGTACGAACAAGCTGAAGGCGCACGACGAGCAGAACGCGTGCGGCGTGGGCGACCGGGTCCTCCTCGCGGAGACCCGCCCGCTGTCCGCGACGAAGCGCTGGCGCGTCGTCGAGATCCTCGAGAAGGCCAAGTAACGAAGCCGATGTGGTACGGCCGTATGTGCAGCGGGTCCCCCAGGGGCGCCGATGTGAGCAGCGGCCGGCCCGTCGACTCTCGTTGACGATCAGGAGAAAGCTGTGATCCAGCAGGAGTCGCGACTGCGTGTTGCCGACAACACTGGTGCCAAGGAGATCCTTTGCATCCGTGTTCTCGGTGGCTCCGGTCGCCGCTACGCCGGAATCGGGGACGTCATCGTCGCGACCGTCAAGGACGCGATCCCCGGTGGCTCGGTGAAGAAGGGTGACGTGGTCAAGGCCGTCGTCGTCCGTACCGTGAAGGAGCGCCGTCGTCCGGACGGTTCCTACATCCGGTTCGACGAGAACGCCGCCGTCGTCCTCAAGAACACCGAGGGTGACCCCCGCGGTACCCGCATCTTCGGCCCGGTGGGCCGCGAGCTGCGCGACAAGAAGTTCATGAAGATCATCTCGCTGGCGCCGGAGGTGCTCTGACCCATGGCGAACAGCATGAAGATCAAGAAGGGTGACCTGGTTCAGGTCATCACCGGCAAGGACAAGGGCAAGCAGGGCAAGGTCATCCAGGCCCTGCCGGCTGAGAACAAGGTCCTCGTCGAGGGTGTCAACCGGGTCAAGAAGCACACCAAGCCGGGTCCGGGTACCCAGGGTGGCATCGTGACCGTCGAGGCCCCGGTGCACGTCTCCAACGTCCAGCTGGTCGTGGAGAAGGACGGCAAGAAGGTCGTCACCCGCGTCGGCTACCGCTTCGACGACCAGGGCAACAAGATCCGCGTTGCCAAGCGAACCGGTGAGGACATCTGATGTCTGAGACGTCTGTTGAGAAGGTGGCCCCCCGTCTCAAGGAGCGTTACAACTCCGAGATCAAGGGCCAGCTGAACGAGCAGTTCAAGTACGAGAACGTCATGCTGATCCCCGGCCTGGTCAAGGTCGTGGTCAACATGGGTGTCGGCGAGGCTGCCCGTGACAGCAAGCTGATCGAGGGCGCGATCCGCGACCTGACCGCCATCACCGGTCAGAAGCCGGCCGTGACCAAGGCTCGCAAGTCCATCGCGCAGTTCAAGCTGCGCGAGGGCCAGCCGATCGGCACCCACGTCACCCTCCGCGGTGACCGCATGTGGGAGTTCCTGGACCGTCTGGTGTCGCTGGCCCTGCCGCGTATCCGTGACTTCCGTGGTCTCTCCCCGAAGCAGTTCGACGGCCGTGGCAACTACACCTTCGGTCTGACCGAGCAGGTTATGTTCCACGAGATCGACCAGGACAAGGTCGACCGTCAGCGCGGTATGGACATCACCGTCGTGACCACCGCTCAGACCGACGACGAGGGCCGGGCGCTGCTGCGCGCTCTGGGCTTCCCGTTCAAGGAGGCGTGAGCCAATGGCGAAGAAGTCCCTCATCGCGAAGTCCGAGCGCAAGCCGAAGTTCGGCGTCCGGGCCTACACCCGGTGCCAGCGCTGCGGCCGTCCGCACTCGGTGTACCGCAAGTTCGGCCTGTGCCGTGTCTGCCTCCGTGAGATGGCGCACCGCGGCGAGCTGCCGGGCGTGACCAAGAGCTCCTGGTAGTCCAGGCGCCCTAGGCACGCAGCGACGCAGAGGTGCCCGATCCCACAGCGGCCCGTTTTGGGTCTGCCGTACGGATTCCCGTAAGGTAGTGGGGTCGGGCCCCCTGCCGCGGCTTCCCCATGGACGTCCGTGGCCCTTTCCGGAGGGCTCGCACCCAGTCTTACTACGTCGCAGGTCCCCTGCGCTTGTGCCCCTGACGAACTCGGAAGAGTCCGGCAGGGGGACCTGGCGCGGAGAAACCACGGCGAGAGAGGCCTGAGGCCATCATGACCATGACCGACCCCATCGCAGACATGCTCACGCGTCTGCGTAACGCGAACTCGGCGTACCACGACTCTGTCGCGATGCCGTCGAGCAAGATCAAGGCGCACGTCGCCGAGATCCTGCAGCAGGAGGGGTACATCTCCTCCTACAAGGTTGAGGAGCCCGCTGAGGGCGAGGTCGGCAAGAAGCTGACCATCGAGCTCAAGTTCGGCCCCAACCGTGAGCGCTCCATCGCCGGCATCAAGCGCATCAGCAAGCCGGGTCTGCGCGTTTACGCAAAGTCCACCAACCTGCCGAAGGTGCTCGGCGGCCTGGGCGTGGCGATCATCTCCACGTCGTCCGGCCTCCTGACCGACAAGCAGGCCGCCAAGAAGGGCGTAGGCGGAGAAGTTCTCGCCTACGTCTGGTAATTCGGGAAACGGAGGTACAGCAATGTCGCGCATTGGACGGCTGCCCATCCAGGTCCCCGCTGGCGTGGACGTCACCATCGATGGCCAGGCGGTCTCGGTGAAGGGCCCGAAGGGCTCGCTCACCCACGTCGTCGCCGAGCCGATCGAGATCGGCAAGGGCGAGGACGGCACCGTGCTCGTCACCCGCCCCAACGACGAGCGTCGCTCGAAGGCCCTGCACGGCCTGACCCGCACGCTGGTGGCGAACATGATCACCGGTGTGACCCAGGGCTACCGCAAGTCGCTGGAGATCAGCGGTGTTGGTTACCGTGTGAACGCGAAGGGCTCCGACATGGAGTTCTCGCTCGGCTACAGCCACCCGATCCTGGTCACCGCGCCGGAGGGCATCTCCTTCGTCGTCGAGTCGCCCACCAAGTTCCACGTGGACGGCATCGACAAGCAGAAGGTCGGCGAGGTCGCCGCGAACATCCGCAAGCTGCGCAAGCCCGACCCGTACAAGGCCAAGGGCGTCAAGTACGCGGGCGAGGTCATCCGCCGCAAGGTCGGAAAGAGTGGTAAGTAAGCGATGAGCGTCTCTGTCAAGATCGGCAAGGGCAACGCCTACAAGAGCGCCGCTCGCAAGCGCCGCGCGATCCGCGTTCGCAAGCGCGTCGTCGGCACCGAGGTGCGTCCGCGTCTCGTCGTGACGCGCTCGAACCGTCACATGGTCGCCCAGGTCATCGACGACGCCAAGGGTCACACCCTGGCGTCGGCGTCCACCCTCGACGTGTCCATCAAGGGCACCGAGGGCGACAAGACCGAGCTGGCCAAGAAGGTCGGGAGCCTGGTCGCCGAGCGCGCCAAGGCCGCCGGCATCGAGTCGGTCGTCTTCGACCGCGCGGGCAACCGGTACGCCGGCCGCATCGCCGCTCTGGCGGACGCGGCCCGCGAGGCCGGGCTCGACTTCTAAGCCGCTCGTCGACTCTGTCGACGGACGTAAACGAGAGAGGTAATTCCAATGGCTGGACCCCAGCGCCGCGAAGGCGGCGCCGGTCGCGGCACGGGTGGCGAGCGGCGCGACCGTAAGCGTGACGGTCAGGGCAACGCCCCGGCTGTCGAGAAGACCGCTTACGTCGAGCGCGTCGTCGCGATCAACCGTGTCGCCAAGGTTGTCAAGGGTGGCCGTCGCTTCAGCTTCACCGCGCTCGTCGTGGTGGGCGATGGCGAGGGCACCGTGGGTGTCGGTTACGGCAAGGCGAAGGAGGTTCCGGCCGCCATCGCCAAGGGTGTTGAGGAGGCCAAGAAGAACTTCTTCAAGGTCCCCCGTATCCAGGGCACCATCCCCCACCCGATCCAGGGTGAGAAGGCCGCCGGCGTCGTGCTCCTGAAGCCCGCCGCCCCCGGTACCGGTGTTATCGCCGGTGGTCCGGTGCGCGCCGTCCTGGAGTGCGCCGGCATCCACGACATCCTGTCGAAGTCGCTCGGCTCGGACAACGCGATCAACATCGTGCACGCCACCGTGGTGGCTCTGAAGGGCCTCGTCCGCCCCGAGGAGATCGCCGCCCGTCGTGGCCTGCCGCTGGAGGACGTGGCCCCCGCCGCTCTGCTGCGGGCGCGTGCTGCTGGGGTGAGCGCCTGATGGCTCGCCTGAAGATCACGCAGACCAAGTCGTACATCGGCAGCAAGCAGAACCACCGTGACACCCTGCGTTCGCTCGGTCTCAAGCGCATGCACGACGTCGTGGTGAAGGAGGACCGTCCCGAGATCCGCGGGATGGCCCACACGGTCCGTCACCTGGTGACGGTTGAGGAGGTGGACTGATCATGGGCGACAACCCGATCAAGATCCACAACCTGCGTCCCGCCCCGGGTGCCAAGACCGACAAGATCCGCGTGGGTCGTGGTGAGGGCTCCAAGGGTAAGACCGCTGGTCGTGGTACCAAGGGCACCAAGGCCCGCTACCAGGTTCCGCAGCGCTTCGAGGGTGGCCAGATGCCGCTCCACATGCGTCTGCCGAAGCTGAAGGGCTTCAAGAACCCGTTCAAGATCACGTTCCAGGTCGTGAACCTGGACAAGCTGGCCGAGCTCTACCCGCAGGGTGGCGAGGTCACGGTCGAGGACCTGGTCGCCAAGGGCGCGGTTCGCAAGAACTCGCTCGTCAAGGTGCTGGGCACCGGCGAGGTCTCGGTCGCCCTCCAGGTGACGGTCGACGCCGTCTCCGGTTCGGCCGCCGAGAAGATCAAGGCCGCCGGCGGTACGGTCACCGAGCTCGTCTGAGCCCGCTGACTCCGGCTCTCGAGCCCCGCACTTCCTCCGGGAGGTGCGGGGCTCGTGCCGTTCCCGGGGAAATCCGGCCGGAAGGCGCTCGTTCTTTTGTGTGGCAAACCCGGGCATCCCGTACCCCGTGAGTGGGGGAGCGGCGGCACGCGCTTCTTCGGAATGGCCGTGCACTGTTAGAGTCCGTGGAGTTCCCTTGTAGGCTGCGCGTAGGCTCGCCTGTGCCGTCTGTACGGGAGCCCGTACCGCAAACTCCCCATTCAGGACCGACCCTCCCGCCGACGACGCGCGGGAGGCGCAGGAGGCACCGTGCTCAGTGCGTTCGCGCGGGCGTTCCAGACGCCCGACCTGCGCAAGAAGCTGCTGTTCACGCTGGGCATCATGGTGCTGTTCCGGCTGGGCTCGCACATCCCGATTCCGGGCGTGAGTTTCACGGCCGTGAACGAGTGCGTGAAGGAGACCAAGAACAGTGGCCTCTTCGGACTCGTCAACCTGTTCAGCGGTGGCGCGCTCCTCCAGCTGACGATCTTCGCCCTCGGCATCATGCCGTACATCACGGCGAGCATCATCCTCCAGCTCCTCACCGTCGTGATCCCGCGACTGGAGATGCTGAAGAAGGAGGGACAGGCCGGCCAGGCCAAGATCACCCAGTACACCCGGTACCTGACCATCGCGCTCGCGGTGCTCCAGGGCACCGGCATCGTGGCGACGGCCTCCAGCGGGGCGCTGTTCTCCGGCTGCCCGCTGGCCAACGAGATCGTCCCGGACACCGGGGTGTTCCGGATCGCCGTCATGGTGCTCACCATGACCGCCGGCACCACCGTCATCATGTGGCTCGGCGAGCTGATCACCGACCGCGGCATCGGCAACGGCATGTCGCTGCTGATCTTCACCTCGATCGCCGCCCAGTTCCCGTCCTCGATGTGGGCGATCAAGCAGTCCGGCACCATCGGCGACGGCTGGGTCGAGTTCCTCTCCGTGGTCGCGGTCGGCGTCATCGTCGTGATGCTGGTCATCTTCGTCGAGCAGGCCCAGCGCCGGATCCCGGTCCAGTACGCGAAGCGGATGATCGGCCGCCGGGCGTTCGGCGGCACCTCGACCTACATCCCGCTCAAGGTGAACCAGGCCGGTGTCATCCCGGTCATCTTCGCCTCGTCGCTGCTGTACATCCCGGCCCTGGTGGTCCAGCTGACCAACAGCCAGGCGGGCTGGGCCACCTGGATCCGGACGAACTTCGTCAAGGGTGACCACCCGATCTACATGGCCACCTACTTCCTGCTGATCGTCTTCTTCGCCTTCTTCTACGTCGCCATCTCCTTCAACCCCGAAGAAGTTGCCGACAACATGAAGAAGTATGGTGGGTTCATCCCGGGCATCCGGGCCGGCCGGCCGACGGCCGAGTACCTGAACTACGTGCTGACC
>NZ_JBEXJK010000031.1:0-37322 GCF_040609095.1 Kitasatospora sp. NPDC004799 | reverse complement strand
GTTCTTCAGCTCCAGGATCTCCCCGCGCGCGTCCACCTGGATCTTCTGCGACAGGTCGCCCTTGGCGACCGCGGTCGTCACCTGGGCGATGTTGCTGCAGCCGGGGATCGGGGTGGCGGTGGCCCCTCCGGCCTCGGTGAGCAGCCCGCACAGGGTCGAGCGGGACACCTTCCAGGTGCCGTTGTCGAGGACGGACTGGCCGGTGGCGTTCGGCTCCACCTCGTTGCCCTGGAGCGAGAGCGAGTAGGTGACGGTCGCGTCGCTCGCGTCGGTGAACTCGACGCCCTTGACCTGCGCCTGCACCTGGCCGACCCGCGGGTCCTGGGAGAAGCCCTGGAGCACCGGGAGCAGCGCGTCGCCGCCCTGGAGCAGCTTGGCCTTGTCGGTGATCGGGGTGGCGGGGTCGAAGAACTTCTCCCAGTTGGCGGCGATCTCCGTCTTGGCGGCGGCCGGATCGGCGGGGGCGGTGCCGGCGGGTGTGGCGGGGGCGGTCGTGACCGCCGGGGAGGTGGCCGCCGGAGTGGTCGCCGCCGGGGAGGTGGCCGCCGGACCGGACGACTTGCCGTCGCTGCCGCACGCGGTCGCCGTACCGGCGAGCAGCAGGGCGAGCAGCGCGCCCGCCGTCCGCAGGGCCCGGCCGCCACCCTCGGGGGTACCGCTTCGCGTCACGTGCATGGTGGTGTTCCCTCTCGACTGCGCCGCCCGGGGTCCGCGCTCGGTGTCCGCGTTCGGTGTCCCGGATGCTGTTCCAGGCCGATCCTGGAAACGTCTCAAGTGACACCATGAAGGCGGATCCATGGACGAATCGCAATCCGACGGAGAAATCACCCGTAACGCCCCGGACGGTTCCTCCGTCCGGTACCGGTTCCTTGGGCGTGGGTTCCGTCGGGTTGGGTCCCGTCGGACTCGGCTCGTCCGGATCGTCCGGACCGGCCGGGAGTGGGCGGGCTGGCTGCTCGCCGCGGCCGGCGCCGTGCTGTGCGTGCTCGGCTGGTACGGGACCTCCGGTGAGCGCTTCGCCGAGCAGCAGGTCCCCTACCTGGCCTCGTCCACCATCCCCGGCGCGGCGCTGATCGTGTCCGGGACCCTCCTGGTCGCCCTGCGGCCACCGCCGTCCCCGCCGGGGCGCGCGGACCTGACCGACCGACGGGTGGAGCGGCTGTACGACCTGCTGGTCGAGCCGGACGCCGGACCTCCCGGCCGTTCCCTTCCTTCCGACGCTCCCGACCGTTCCGGCCGGGCCGACGACGCCGGGTGGCTGGCCGTCCCGGAGGGCACCCGCTACCACCGGCCGGACTGCCCGCTGGTCGTCGGCAAGGAGCGGGCCGGACCCGTGGACGCCGGCGCCGTACGGGCCCAGGGCCTGACGCCCTGCCCGCTCTGCTCGCCGCCGACGGTCGACCCGGGGCCCACCCGTCCGGGCGAATCCGCCCCACCGGACGCCGGCTGACCGCCCATGAGCACGTCGATCCCCACCGCCCTCTCCGCTCTCGGCGCCGCCCCCGGCTCCGTCGGCCTCACCGTCGACCTCGCCCTCGCCGGGCTCACCGTCGGCGCCGCCGCCGCGCTCAGCGGCATCGGCCTGGTCGTCTGCCACCGTGCCACCGGCGTGCTCAACATCGCCCAGGGCGCCCAGGCCATGGCCGTCGCCTACCTGCTGCGCGACCTCGTCGTGGTGCGGCACTGGCCGGTCTGGCCCGCCGTCGCCTGCTGCCTGCTGGTCGTCGCCCCCGCGCTCGGGGTCCTGCTCGACCTCCTCGTCTACCGCCCGCTGCAACGGCGCGGCGCCGGACCGGCCGAGACCGTGGTCGCCGGGATCGGCGTGTTCGTGCTGCTCATCGGACTGGCCGTCCTGCTGTGGGGCGCGGCACCGCTGGCCGGCGCGCCCTCACCGCTCGGCGGCGCCCCGATCCGGCTGCCCGGCGGGCACGGTCTGCGGCCGGACACCGTCGCCCAGCTCGCCGCCATCCTCGTGCTCGGCCTCACCGTCCTCGTCACCACCCGGTGGACCGGCTTCGGCCTCCAGCTGCGCGCCGTCGTCGACGACCGCCGCCTCGCCGCCCTCACCGGGGTCGACGCCGACCGGGTCTCCGCCGCCGGCTGGGCCTTCGGCACCTTCACCGCCGGACTGGTCGGCATCGCCCTCGCGCCGTACCTGCTGCTCGACCCGTACGGACTGCCGCTGCTGGTGATGGAGACCATGGCCGTCGCGGTCGCCGCCCGGCTGCGCAGCATCCCGGTCGCGGTCGCCACCGGGCTCGGGCTCGGCATCGCCCAGGCCGAGCTCACCCGGCTGCGGCCGTCCGGGCAGCTGCTGCCACTGGTCCAGGCCGTGCAGTCCAACCTGTTCGTGGTCGCGCTGCTCGCCACCGCCCTGCTCGCCGGGCCGACGATCACCGGGGAACGGACCTGGGGCGGGGCCGCGCCGCTGGTCACCCGGCGTGCCCGCCGTACGGGGGGCGGCCCGCCGGGAGTCGGCCAGCGTGGAGTCGGCCAGCCGGGGTTCGGAGGCGGAGCCGGAGGCGTTCTCGGGGGTGGACGGCCGGCGGGCGCCGTCTGCCTGGTGCTGCTCCTGCTGCCGCTCGGCTTCCGGGGCAACGACCTGCGGGACGCCCTGCTCGTGCCCGCGCTCGCGCTCGTCCTGCTGTCCGTCGTCGTGGTCACCGGCTACGGCGGGCAGATCTCGCTCGGCCAGGCCGGCTACGCGGGACTCGGCGCTCTCGGCACCGCACTGCTGATGTCCGGCCGCGTCCCCGGGCTCCCGCCCCTTCCCGCCGCGCCCGCCCTGCTGCTCGCCGTCCTCGCCACCGCCCCGCTCGGTCTGCTCACCGGGTGGCCCGCGATCCGCCGGCGCGGACTCGCCCTCGCGCTGGTCACCTTCGCCGTGGGCACGGCGATGAGCCGGTTCGTCTTCGAGCAGCCGTACGCCACCACCGGGCTCGTGCTCGACCGCCCCTCCTTCCTCGCCGGGGACCGCGTCTTCTACCTCGCCGAACTCCTCCTCCTCGGCCTCGGCCTGCTCACCGTCCGCGCCCTGCACCGGGGCCGCCTCGGCCGGGCCCTGACCGCCGTGCGGGACCACGAACCGGGCGCGGTCGCGGCCGGGGTGGACGTCCCCGGCCTCAAGCTCCTCGCCTTCGTCGCGGGCGCGGCCCTGGCGGCCCTCGGCGGCGGACTGATGGGCCTCGCCGGACGCGCCTTCGACCCCACCGCCTTCGACCCGGTACGCGGCCTCCTCTGGTTCGCCGCCGTCGTGGTCGCCGGCGCCGACAGCGCCCTCGCCGCCGTCCTCGCCGCCGCCCTCCTCATCGGCCTCGACGCCGGCACCGTCGCCGGAGTCTCCGCCGTCGCCGTCGGCGCCCTCGCCGCCACCATCGGCCGCCTCCCCGGCGGCCTCGCCGCCCTCCCCCTCCCCCACCGCCGCCCGCCCCCACCGGCTCCCCTCCCGCCCTCCCGCCTCACCCCGACGGGCCGCCGCCTCCGGGAAGCCCTCGCCGCCCGGGACGGACGACGATGACCGCCGACTCCGGGCGGCACGCCGGAGCCGCCCGAACCACCGAGCCGTGCCGGCATACGGAAGGGGCGGGTCCGACGGCAGCAGGGCAGGCGACAAGCACGCCGAACCGCTACCCCATCCGGACCAACTCCCGCACAGCACACCGAGACCACGGAGCCCCCGCAGCCACACGCGGCAAGGACCGCCACCGCACGGCGCGCGGAATGGCAGGCGCGGCCAGGTCGAACGGCGGTCCAGTCCCGCGGCCCGTCATCGACCCTGGTTCCCCGGCGCTCCCAACGGTGAGCGGCACCCCTTATGGGCCGAGGTCGCAACCGACGTCGACCGCACCAGCCGGCCGGCATCGGCGCTTGCGAGCGCCGATGCCGGCCCGAAGGAGCAGCCATGGCCACCTGCGTCCCACGCTACCGGCAGCGGGCAGCGCCACGGACGGGCCGACCGCACCTACGGCAGGCCGCACGATCACGTCGGCCTCAGGGGTTGCGAGCGTCGACGCGGCGCCCGACGGCAAGCCGCACCACGACACGCACGGCACGGCCGTGATCGGGTCGGGCCTGACGGCGCAGCCGGGACGACGCCACAACAGCACCCCTGGAGCCCGACTCCGACGCTGCCGCAGCACACGAGGCAGAGCCATGTACCCCGCGTCCTCGGCCGCACGGGTCCTCGCGCGGCACTTCGGGTGGATCAGGACCGTGGGCGGGGCGGACCATCCGTACGGCTCACCGCAGGGGACGGCGCACGGCGGTGCGGAGAGACCACCAAGGCGGGTCACCGCGCCCGTCGGACCCAGGACCGGCATCACCCGCACCGCGCGCGAGGTGCGGCCGTGAGCGCCGTACCCCTCGCCGCGCGGCTCACCGCGCGGGGCATCGTGCGGCGGTACGGGGGGATCGAGGCGGTGGGCGGGGTCGACCTGGTGGCGCGGGCGGGGCGGATCACAGCGCTGATCGGGCCCAACGGGGCGGGGAAGAGCACACTGTTCGACTGTCTGGCCGGGACGGTGCGGCCGGATGGCGGGCGGGTGCTGCTCGGGGGGCGGGATGTCACCGGGCTGCCCGCGCACCGGCGGGTGCGGCTGGGGCTGGGGCGGACCTTCCAGCAGATCGCCGTCTTCCCCACCCTCTCGGTGGCCGACAACGTCCGGGTGGGCGCCGAGCAGCACGCCCGTCGGGTGGACGCCCGGACGGCCACCGAACGATCCGCCCGCGCGCTGCGGCTTCTCGGCCTGCAGGAGCTCGCCGCCGAGCCGGCCGGTGGGCAGCCCACCGGGGTGTTGCGGCTGGTGGAGCTGGCGCGGGCGCTGGCGGGCGGGCCCCGGGTGCTGTTGTTGGACGAACCTGCGGCGGGCCTCGATGCGGCGCAGACGGCCCGCCTGGTGTCCGTACTGCGCGGCCTCGCCGAGCGCGGCCTCGCGCTGCTGCTGGTCGAGCACGACGCCGAGCTGGTCGCCGAACTCGCCGACTCCGTCTACGCCATGGCGGAGGGCCGGGTGGTCGCCGCCGGCCCGACGGCGACCGTCCTCGCCGACCCGAGGGTCACCCGGGCCTGGGGAGCCGCCACGTGAACCGGAACCACCGCACCGCCGAGGCGGGTTGATGCCCGTCGACGCCGCCCTCCGTGCCGCCCGGGTCCGCTACGGCCCGCTGGAGGCGCTGCACGGCGTCGACCTGGACTTCCCGTCCGCCGCCGTCACTGTCCTGCTCGGCCGCAACGGCGCCGGACGGACCAGCACGTTGCACGCCCTCGCCGGAGTGGTGCCGCTGGCGGGCGGGCGAGCGCTCTGGCGGGGCCGGGACGTCGGCGGGCTGTCGGTCCACCAACGGGTGCGGCGGGGGCTGGCCCTGGTCCCGGCCGAACGCGGGGTGTTCGGCTCGCTGACCGTGGCCGAGAACCTGGGCCTCGCCGGGCCGGGGCGCGCCGAGGTGCTGGAGCTCTTCCCCGAGCTGACGTCCCTGCTGGACCGCCGGGCCGGCTCCCTGTCCGGCGGCCAGCAGCAACTCGTGGCCGTCGGACGGGCCTTGGCGGCTCGGCCCGCCCTGCTCCTGCTGGACGAACCCGAGCGCGGCCTGGCACCCGCCGTCGCCGCCCGGCTGCACGCCCGCCTGCTGGCGGACGCCGCCGACGGCCGCACGGTCGTGCTCACCGCCCAGTCCCTGCCGCACACCCTCGCCGGGGCCGCGGTGGTCCACGTGCTGCACCGCGGCGAGGTGGTCTTCTCCGGCGAGCCCGGAGAACTCCTCCCGGGCCGGTTGACGAGCCGACACGAAAGCAACTAACCGATCGTTTCCCATGGGAGGCGGCCCGCCTCGACGCCCCGTGTGGGCACCTGCCGCCTGTCCAGCGAGTCCTGTGCGCCCCGGCCCCGACACCGGGCCGGGCACCAGCTGGTGCGCAGTCAGCGAGCCCGGACTCACGGGCGATGAGGCCCATCGCCGCCTCCTCGCGGCCGTCCGGGCCGCAGCTTTGCTGAATTACTTTCCCATGACTTTCGGATGACCTTTCCCTTCCCATCCGGTCGTTACGATGGCCGCTCCCATGTCGACCGGAATCGACATAACGGGGTAGGGGGGAACCGATCGTGAACCACATCCATGTCCAGACGCATGCGTTGCGGCAGTCGGCGAACGGCCTGACGGAGGCTGCCAAGACCTTCGGGACCGTCGGGCACTGGCTCGACAACAGCCGTACGGCCGCCGACACCATGTCGGCCTGGGACTCCGGTCCGGCGCTGAAGGACTGTGCCGACGCCTGGCAGGCCCACGTGAAGTCCGTCGTCGATCAACTCCACCTCTATTCGACGCAGTTGCACGATTCGGCGCACTCCTACGACCAGGCCGACCAGGAGTACGCCCGTCGTCTCAACGCGGCACTCGGTGACCTCGGGGGGACGGGGCAGCAGCCGTGACGATGACCGTCGCGGCGCTCAAGGCCGCCAACAGCATCGACGTCGACGCGGCCGCCGCGTCCTGGCTCGCCCTGTCCAAGCAGGCGTGGCAGGCCGTCAACGACATCCACGCCAACGGGGTCGACCCGCTCAAGGAGAACTGGAAGGACAAGGTCGGCGAGGCCGCCGGCCGCAAGCTCCAGGAGCAGGCGCAGATCCTGGAAGCCGGCGCGAACATCATGCGCGGCGTCGTGATGATCCTCGACGGGCTGAGTACGAGCATCACCCGGGCCAAGCTCACCCTGAACTCCGCTCTGGACATGGCCAAGCAGTACGGCCTCACCGTCGACGAGACCACCGCCACCGTCCACGGCAGCGGCGGCGCGGCCCCCTCGAACGACAGCGCCGTCCAGGAGGTCGGCGCGCTGCTCCAGGAGGCGCTGCGCGAGGCCGCCCAGGCCGACCGGCTGGCCTCCGCCCAGTTGCGCAAGCTCGCCGGGGCGACCTGCGAGACCGATCCGCGCAAGGCGTTGGACCAGCTCCAGCGCGAGGCCTCACAGACCGAACTGTCCATGTACACCGGGGACATCCCCAGCGGGCAGGACCCCCGGCTGGTCGCCGACTGGTGGAAGGGGCTGACCGACAACCAGCGCAAGCAGCTGATGCTCTCGGACCCCGTGACCCTGGCCAACCTCCCGGGCATCCCCGACGACGTGAAGGTGGGCCTGCGCGGCGGGCCCAACGCCAAGTACGACCGGGTGAAGACCGTGCAGTGGGCGCTGGAGCACTGGAACGACACCACCGTCGACGTCTTCGACGACAACTGCACCAACTTCGCCTCGGAGGCGCTGCGCCAGGGCGGCGTGCACGCCAAGTGGGACCAGTGGTGGGGCTGGCGCGGGGACGACACCTGGGGGCGCAGCGACGACGCCGGCGGCGGCTGGCTCGACCAGCGGCTCGACTACTCGAAGAGCTGGGCCGGGGCGCAGAACATGCACGACTTCATGATGCGCCACGGCGGCCAGGAGCTCTCGCCGGACGAGGTGAAGCCCGGGGACATCGTCTACTACGAGGAGGACTCCGACCAGGACTCCCAGGACAAGAAGGGCGCCATCCACCACACCGCGGTGGTGACGGCGGTGACCCCGGACGGGGACATCCGCTACACCCAGCACAGCGGTGGCCAGCAGAACGCGAGTGTGGGCGGCCGGATCGACAGCTTTCAGGAGCAGCGCGGGCACCAGAAGCTGCACTTCGTCCGCGTGAATCCGGACTGGTACTAAGCGTATGAGTGACGAACAGCGCTCCCCCCGGTGGCTCCGGGCGGGCGGCCCGTTGCTGCTCGGCTGCCTCGGGTGGGCGTTCAGTGTGCCGACGCTCCTCGCGGACGGCGACATCCACCGGCTCGTGAGCCGCTGCCGGGACAGCCCCGGCGCGCCGGCCCATGTGCTGCCGCTGGCCTGGGCGGGGCTGGTGCTGGGCGCGGCTGCGGTGTGCTGGGGCGGTTGGCAGCTCGGCACCGCCGTGCGGCGCAGGACGTTCCGGATCGGTGTGGGGCACGCCCTGTTGTGCGTGCTGCTGCCGGTGGCGGCGATCGGGGTGCCGGTCCAGTACGCCCTCGCGCAGACCGCCGCGCACGACACCGGGACGCAGCGGAGCACCTGCTTCGGGCAGGGCCGGCTCCCGGGCACGGTCGACCCGGCCGCGGTGCGTGGGGCCGCGGTGCATCCGGCACGGCGCCCGGCCTGACCGCCCCCGGGCGAGGCCGAGCCCGAGCCCGAGGCCGAAGCCGGGCCCGAGGGCGAAGGCGAGCATGGACAAGTGGCGGAGGTCGAACACGGTGGGCTCCTTCCTCGGGGCCCGGACGGCCCCGCTCGTGGTGACCCAACGATGACCCCGTTGGCCCCTCCCGCACATGTACCGAACGGCACAACCTGACCAGCGACGCTCCAGGCGACCCCTGCCGATCGGCAGGGGTCGCACAGCGGCGGAGCAGCGGTGGCAGGGCGGAGCGGCGGCGGCAGAACGCCGGGGGCCGTCAGGCCCGCTCCCGCCCGGTCCGCGCGACCAGCCGGACGGCCAGCCACGGCGTGGCCGAGGCGATCACCGCCAGCGGCCAGCCGACGAACGGGGACGGCAGCACCAGCCCGACGTACGCCGCGAGTCCCGCACCGACCAGCAGGACGCCGGCCGCCGACAGGTGCGCGGCCGGTCGGAAGCGTCGCGACGCGTGCACCCTGCGGCGCCCGTCGGCCAGGATCACCGGGGCGAAGACCAGGACGACGAAGGCGAGGCCCAGGACCCACGGCAGTGCGAGACCGTCGACCGTGGCGTACGCGTGCGCCCGCGCCCCCAGCTCCGGGGCGCCCGGCGCGTACTCGACCGTCGTCTTCTTCCCGACGCGGGCCGAACCCGCCGTCTCGACGTCCAGGGTGAGGGTCCGCGGGCCGTCCGCGAAGGGCACCGAGAGGTCCACCGCGGTGCGGTAGACGGGCGTCCTGTTCACCCGCCCGATCCGGCGCGACTCCGAGCGGAGCAGGAGGATCGGGAGGTCGCTGGTGACGGCGCCCGCCTGGTGGATGTGGCGCAGCTGCCGCCCCTCCGCGCCGTCCGGACCGCTGGCCTGCACCAGCGCGGCGGCGGAGGTGAGCGCCAGGGTGACGCCGAGGAGAACGGCGACGACCGGTGACGAGCCGCGCGGCGGCTCCGGTTCGGTCTTGCGACGAGCGGCCGTTCGACGGGCCGCGGCCGAGGCGGCCAGCCAGCCGAGCCCGCACAGGACCGCGAGCCCGGTCGGGAGCAGCCGCTCGGCGGTGGGCGTGCCGCGGTCGGACGGCAGGACCGCGACGAGCAGCCCGTGCACGGCGGCGGTGAGGGCGGCCAGCAGGGTCAGCCAACCCGTCAGCCGCGTCCACACGGTGGTCAAGGGGATCTCCCGGTGCCGGGGTGGGTATCAGCAGAACGGGATCATCCCAATGTTCGCCATGTCCCGGTACCCCCGGCTACGCCATGTCGCGGCCCCCGGCTTCACCGTGTCGCGGTGCCCCGCCTTCACCACGCCCCGGCGCCCCCGGCCGAACCCGTACCGGCAGCGCCGCCCCGCCGGACCGCTACGGCTTGCGGACGTACGGAGTCGTCGTGCTCACCCACGCGAAGCCGAGGCGCTGGAGGATCGGCCGGCTCTGGTCGCTCGCGTCCACCTGGAGGTACTGGTAGCCGAGTTCGGCCGCGAGCCGGGCGCGGTGGGCGACGAGGGCGCGGTAGATGCCCCGGCCGCGCCAGTCGGGCGCGGTGCCGCCGCCCCAGAGACCGGCGAACCCGGTGCCCGGGACCAGCTCCATCCGGGCCCCGCTGACCGGGCGGTCGCCGGCCATCGCGACGACCATGCCGACCGTCTCGCCACCGTGCCGCAGGTGGTCGAGCAGCCGCTCGCGCAGCCCGGGGTGCTCGGTGCCGAAGGCCTGTTCGTGGGCCTCCATCAGCAGGCCGACCCCGGCCGGGTCGGTCACCGGGAGCAGCCGGACGCCCTCGGGCAGGGCGGCCTCGGTGGGCAGGTCGGCGATCCGGGCGATCATCAGCGCCTCGGCCGGTTCCGGGGTGAAGCCGGCCGCCAGCAGCCGGGCGCCGAGGTCGGCGGGGCGGTCGTGGGAGTAGGCCTTCCACTCGAACTCCAGCCCGAGCTCGGCGAAGTGGCGCACCTGCGCGGCGATCGCCGCGTCCGCCCCGGCCTCGTCCAGGCCGGACCAGACCACGCCGTTCCAGCCGTGCTCCGGGCCCACCTGCCGGAGCACCGCACCGTCGCGTTCGACGCGGCAGCCGGGGTCGGCCGGCGCGTTGCGCCGGAGCCGGTCGTCGTACAGGGCGAGCACCTCGTCATGGTTCATCTGGTCACTCCAGCACGGCCCGGGAGCGTGCGCCATCGAGTTTCCGCGCCGGCGGCCGCGGACGGCGCTCGCCGCCCGACGCGCCGTCCCCACCCGGCTCGCGCCCTCCGCCCGACACGCCGGCACCGCCCGGCTCGCGCCCCGCCGCCCCGAGCCGGCCGGACCGGATCACCTCGCTCGGCGCGTCCGCGGCCATGATGGCGTCCAACAGCGCGCGGGCCTCGGCGAGTTCGTCCATCCGCCGGGTGATCCGGGCGCGCTCCCGGGCCAGGCCGGTGAGCAGCTCCGGGCAGGTCGGGCCGGGCGGACGCTGCCCGGGCAGCGGCAGGCCCGGGAGGATCTCGGCGATCACGGCGCTGTTGAGCCCGGCCGCGAGGAGGGTGCGGATGCCGCGGACGGTGTCCACGTCCCGCTCGCCGTACTCCCGGTAGCCGCTGGGCCGGCGTTCGGGGGCGAGCAGGCCCTGTTCCTCGTAGTAGCGCAGGGCGCGCGGGGTGACGCCGGCGCGCCGGGCGAGTTCTCCGATCCGCATGACGGACACCTCCTCGGCGGAACGCCCACCGCGACGCTCCACCGTGGCCCTCCGCTCGACTCTCCGCTCGGTTCCTTCCACCGGCTCTCCGACCGGCTCTCCGCCGTGGTTCCCGGCCTTGACCCTGCCGTCGGCGTGAAGGTCTAGCGTACCCGCCATGCCGAACGAACGATCTTCCTCAACCACCCCTGCCCGCACCGCCGTTGCCGCACTGGGCCTGGGCCCGATGGGGCGGGCGCTGGCCCGCGCACTGCTGGCCGCCGGCCACCCCGTCACCGTGTGGAACCGCACGCCGGGCCGGGACACCGAACCGCTCGCCCTCGGTGCGCGGCCGGCCGCGAGCGCCGCCGAGGCGGTGGCGGGCGCCACGCTCGTGCTGCTCTGCGTCCGCGACCAGCCGGCCGCCCGGGCCGTCCTGGAGGCCGCCGGAACGGCGCTGCGCGGACGGACCGTCGTCAACGCCACCTCGATCGCGCCGGAGGACGCCCGGGCGAACGCCACCGACGCCGGAACCCGGGGCTTCCGCCTGCTGGACGCCGCGGTCCTCACCCCCACCCCGACCATCGGCCGCCCGGAGGGCACCGTCCTCCTGAGCGGCGACGCCGAGGCCTTCGCCGCCCACGAGGCGACCCTGCGGGCGCTGGGCACCGTACGTTACGTGGGCGCGGACCCGGGCCGGGCGGCGGCCTTCGACGCGGCCCTGCTCGACCTGTTCTGGACCACCGTGCACGGCTACCTGCACGCCTTGGCGCTGGCCCGCGCCGAGGGCATCAGCGGGGCCGAGTTCGCGCCGTACGCCCAGGGGCTGCCACGCCTGCTGCCCCCGCTGATCGACCGCTTCGCGCAGCGCGCGGACGAGCGCCGGCACCCCGGCGACCACAGCAGCCTCGCCTCCGCCGAGGCCGGCCTGGCGCACGTCGCGCACACCGCCCGGGCGCGCGGACTGGACACCTCCGTGCTGGACGCGGCACTCGCGGTCACCCGGCGGGCGGTCGGCGCCGGGCACGGACCGGACGGGGTGTCCGCCCTGGTCGAACTGCTGGCCGGGCGACCGTGACCGGCCCCCGCCGCCGCTACTGCGCCAGGTACCCGCCGTCCACCGGCAGCACGACGCCGGTGACGAAGGAGGCGTCGTCGGAGGCGAGGAAGAGCACGGCCGCCGCGACCTCGGCCGGGTCGCCGAGCCGGCCCATCGGGTGCAGCTTCTCGATCGCCGCGAGGTACTCGGTGCCGCCGGGCTCGTCGTACAGCCGGGCGACGCGTTCGGTCGTGATGGTGCCGGGGGCGACGGCGTTGACCCGGATGCCGCGGTCGGCCCATTCGACGGCGAGGTGCTTGGTGAGGCCGGAGGCGACGAACTTGGCGGGCCCGTACACCGCCTGGCCGCGCTGGCCGGCCTCGCCGGAGATGGAGGACAGGCAGACGATCGAGCCGCCGGGCCGGTCCTGCGCGGTCATCGCCTCGATCGCGTACTTGCAGGTGAGGAACATGCCCCGGCCGTCCACCGCCATCACGTGGTCCCAGTCCTCGGCGGTGGCCTCGGTGATCTCCATCAGCGGGATGATCCCGGCGTTGGCCACCAGGACGTCCAGTCGCCCGTGCCGCTCGACGGCGGCCGCCACCATCCGGCGGGCGTCCTCGTCCCGGGCCACGTCGCCGACCACCGTGCTGACGGCGCCCGGGAGTTGACCGGCCAGCCGGTCCAGCCCGGCCGCGTCCACGTCGGCGGCGACCACCGACGCGCCCTCCTGGACGAAGCGTTCGGCGACGGCCCGTCCGATGCCGCTGGCCGCGCCCGTCACCACACAGGAGCGGCCGGCCAACCGCCCGCCGGCGGGGCTTCCCGCGTTCACAGTCACCATGGCGCGACTCTACCCAGCGGGCGGGCGGGAGCCGGGGCTCTTCGGCCGGTGCGCCGGATCCGGCCGGTGGGCGGCTCAAAAGCGGCGCGGGGGATGCGAGAAAGCAGCGCGGGGGGACGCGAGAAGCGGTACGGGGGACGCGAGAAGCGGTACGGGGGCGCTCAGGTGCGGTGGAGACGGGACGGCGCGAGCCGCCGTCCGCCCCGCCGACACGACGGCGGCGGCCGGGACCGTCGGTACGGTCCCGGCCGCCGCGCCGGTTCGCCTGCCGGACCTACACCCGCGCGTCCGTGGCCAGGGCCTCCGCCACCGGGAGGTTGGGCTGCGGGTGGGTCAGCAGGTGCACGCCCGCCGCCAGCGCGCCGCCGACCAGCGGCGCGAGCAGGAACAGCCACAGCTGCGACAGCGCGTCGCCGCCCGCGAACAGCGCCGGGCCGAGGCTGCGCGCCGGGTTGACCGAGGTGCCGGTGAGCGGGATGCCGACCAGGTGGACGACCACCAGCGCGACGCCGATCGGCAGCCCGTCGAAGCCGACCGCGGCCAGCCGGTGGGTGACCGCCAGGACGACGTACACCAGCAGGAAGGTGAGGACGACCTCGGTGAGGAACGCGCCGCCGGCGTTGATGTGCACCTGGGAGCGGTCGCCCCAGCCGTTGGTGCCGAGCTTGCCGTGGGTCTCCAGCCCCGGTATCTGCTTCGCCAGCAGCAGGACGAGCGCCGCACCCGCGATGCCGCCGAACAGCTGCGCCACCCAGTACGACACCGCCGTGCGCCCGTCGAACCGGCGGGCCAGCAGGAAGCCGAGCGTCACCGCCGGGTTGACGTGGCAGCCGGAGATCGGGCCGAGCGCGTACGCGAGCGCGAGCAGCACGAAGCCGAACGCGAGCGCGATGCCCACCGGACCGATCGCCTCCCCCGCGAGGACCGCCGCACCCACCGCCAGCAGCACCAGCAGCAGGGTCCCGACGAACTCGCCGATCACCGCCCGCCTGTCCGTTCCACCCATACGCCTGGTCCTCCTGACCGTCAGGGCAGGCGGTCCGGTGCCGCCCGCGCCCGGCCAACCCTGGTCGACCGTTCGAGGGACCGCATGTCGGCCGAACGGCCCACCACCGTGTTCACGGCGCGTCCGCCTGCCGAATTACTCCGAACGGATGAAACCGTACGAAAATGGCGAGCCCGATGCAAAACGGAGGTAAAACGGGCAGACAGGGACAGGACGGGCGAGGAACGGCTGTCAGATCGTCAGACCGTCAGCACGATCTTGCCGCGCAGGTGCCCGCCCTCACTGACCCGCTGCGCCTCGGCCGCCTCCGCCAGCGGGAACACCCGGTGCAGCGGCAACCGCAGGGTGCCCGCCCCGTGCAGGGCGAGCGCGGCCGCGTAGGCGCGCTGGTGGTAGGACTCGCCGGCGTCGGCGCCACCGCTGAAGCGGACGCCGTGCCGCTGGGCGCCCTCGATGTCGGCGATCGTCAGCACCCGGTCCGCGCTGCCCGTCAGCTCGATCGACAGCGGCAGCTCCCCGCCCCGCCCGGCCGCGTCCAGCGCCCGGTCCACCCCGCCCGGGGCGGCGGCCCGCACCCGCTCGGCCAGGCCCTCGCCGTACGTCACCGGGATCGCGCCGAGCTCCCGCAGGTAGGCGTGGTTCGGCTCGCTCGCGGTGCCGACCACCGTGATCCCGCGCGCCCGGGCGAACTGGAGCAGCAGGGTGCCCACCCCGCCGGCCGCGCCGTGCACCAGCAGCGTCTCGCCCGGCCGGACGCCGAGGACGTCGAGGACCCGCTCGGAGGTCTCGGCGGCCGCCGGGATCGCCGCGGCCTCCGCCCAGCCCAGCGCGGCCGGCTTGTGGGCCAGCGTCGCCGCGTCCAGCAGCGCGTGCTCGGCGTAGCCGCCGCCCATCAGGGCGCCGAACACCTCGTCGCCGGGCGCGAAGCCGCTCACCTCCGCACCGACCGCCTCGACCACGCCGGACACCTCGACGCCCGGCACGAAGGGCAGGACGAGCCCGAAGATCCCGGCCAGCTCACCGGTGCGCAGCCTGCGGTCCACCGGGTTGACGCCCGCCGCGCGGACCGCGACCCGCACCTGGCCGGGGCCCGGGGCGGGCAGGTCGATGTCGGTCGGGCGCAGCACGTCCGCGCCGCCGAACTCGGAGAAGGAGATCGCCTTGGTCATGGAAGGTCCTCGGGTTTCAGGGGAGTTGGGTTCCTCCGACGCCCTCCATCCTGGGTCCGGGGCGGCGGGTGCCCGGCCGGTCCTTCGGACGGTTCGACCTGGCCGAACGGCCAGGCGGGAACGGCGGCCGCCGAACTAGGCTGAAGCGCATGGACGCCACAGAGCTGCACGGGGACGCGACCGGGACGGATGGGAGCGATACGGACCGGACCGGGACGGACGGGCCCGGGACGGACGGGACCGGGACGGACGGGACCGGGACGGACGCGACCGACGGGGAGGCGGCCGGGACGGACGAGGCCTGGCGCGAGCGCTGGGGCCGCCCCGAGGACGCGCTGGCACGGGCCGTCGAGGTGCTGCGCACTCCCCGGCCGGGCCTCCTGCCGCGCCTGTCCGAGGTGCTCGGCACCCTCGTCCCGCACACGGCGCTCGCCCAGCTCAGCGGCGTCTGCACGTTCAGCCCCACCCTCGGCTACGGCCCGCCCGAGCTGACCACGGCCGTCACCGCACTGGACCTCTCCCGGCTGGCCGAACGCGCCGCCGACACCACCGCGGCCGGGCGCCCCTGGCAGGGCGAGGCCGAACTCGCCGGACGGACCCGGCCGGTGGTCGTCGTCGCGACCACGCCGGGCACCGACAACGGCGCCGTCCTGGTGCTCGTCCGGGCGGACACCCGGCCGGTGGCGCCCGGGGCGCTCGCCGTCCTGCAACAGCTGTGGGACCTGGTGATCGCCCACTCCGACCACCGCGCCACCGACGCCGCCCCCACCCAGACGGCCACCTCCCGCGCCTCCGCCAACGCCCGCGCCCGCGCCATCGCCGAGTTCACCGGCACCCACAGCGCGGCGCTCACCGCGATCCTGGCACCGCTGCGCTCGGCCGGCCTGGACGACGCCACGGCCCGCCGCAACGCCACCGAACTGGCCGTGAGCGCCCTGCTCGACCTGCGCCAGGGAGCCGAACTCGACCGCACCCTCAGCGAGGAACCGGCCGACGCCGCCTTCGCCCGGCTGGTGCGCGAGCTGCGCCCGCTGCTGCGGCACACCCGGGTCCACCTCGACGTCGCGCCCCCGGCGGAGGCCGACCGGTCCCTCCCGGCGGACGCCGCGCACACCGGCCGCGACGCCGTCCGGGCGGCCGTCCTGCTGATGCTGGAACAGGAGAAGCCGACCCGGCTGCACGTGAGCTGGCGGGTCACGGCTGACGGCCTGCTGCGCGCCGTCGTGCGCGGCGACGGCCTCGGCCTGCTCACCGCCGACGCCCTCACCGTCCACCGCACCGCCGACCGGATCACCGCCCTCGGCGGACGCCACGCCGTCGAGGGCGTCCCCGGCTGGGGCACCACGGTGACCGTCGACCTCCCGCTCGCCCTGCCCGAACCCGTCCTCGCCACCGACCCGTTGGACGGCCTCCAGCCGCGCGAACTGGAGGTCCTCGACCAGCTCGCGCGCGGCCGCCGCAACCGGGACATCGCGGCGGCGCTGCACATCAGCGAGTCGACGGTGAAGTTCCACGTCGCCAACATCCTCGCCAAGCTCGACGTCTCCTCGCGCGGCGAGGCCGCCGCCCTCGCCCACCGCGCCGGCCTGCCGCGCGGCCCGGTCGGGCTGCACGCGGCGTCCTGAACACCCCATCCTCCGAAGGAGATTCCGTGACCGAACCGACCACCTGGGACCCGACCGCTCCCGGCATCCTGCGGCTGCCCTCCGGCCGCCTGCTGCGCGGGCGCGGCCTCAGTCGACCCCTGCCGGCCGGGCCCCGACCTTCCTTCGGGCTCTACCTGTTGGGCCGACCGCCGCACGTCGACTGGCCGAGCCGCTGGGTCCGCTGGCCCGACTTCCGCCTCCCCGCCGACCGCGTGGACGCCGCCGACGCCTTCCGCGAGGCCTGGGAACGCTCCGCCACCGAACGCGTCGAACTCGCCTGCGCGGGAGGGCGCGGCCGTACGGGCACCGCACTCGCGTGCATCGCGGTCCTGGACGGCGTCCCGGCCGCCGAGGCGGTGGCGTACGTGCGGGAGCACTACAGCCGGCACGCCGTCGAAACGCCGTGGCAGCGCAAGTTCGTGGAGCGGCTAGCCTAGGACGGGTGGGGAGCGATCCAGAGATTTTGATCGTCAACGAAGTCGGCGGCACGGTCAAAGGCGACTTGATTCAGGCCGGAACGGTCAATCTGATCAAGACCGTTGAGCGAAGAGTCACCACCGAATCCATGACTGCTGCCCGCACCGCGTACGCGCGGCGGGTGCGGGAGACGTACGGGCGGCTCGACCTGGAGGTGCTCACGCCGCTCTCCGAGCAGGGCGAGCACCCGGTGGTCCAGCTGCGGGAGGTGTTCGTCACCCCACAGGTGCGGGAGGACCCGCCGCCGGTGGAGCTGCCACGTGAGCTGGTGCAACGAATGCTGGAAAGTGGCGATTTAGGGGAAGAAGCGGTACCGGACGAGCTCGCTCAGGCCGCCCTCGAACGGTTGCGCACCGAGTACCTGAACCGGCCGACCGAGGACGTTCTCGCCGTCCTCGCCGGGACGCGCGGCGAGCGGGTGGTCCTGCTCGGCGACCCGGGGTCCGGAAAGTCCACGCTCGCCCGCTACCTCGCGCTCTCCCTGGTCCAGGACACCGAGGGCCCGCTCGCTCCGCTGGACGGCCTGGTTCCCCTGGTGGTCGAGCTGCGCCAGTACGCCGACGGGCAGTGGCGCGAGCGCACCTTCGAGGACTTCCTCGACCACCGCCACACCGTCGCAGGGATGTCCCTGCCGGGTGCCGAGCTGCGCCAACTCCTTGCCAGGGGCGAGGCCGTGGTCGTCTTCGACGGGCTGGACGAACTCTTCGACCCGGGCGTGCGCGCCGCCACCGCCGAACGCATCGCCGCCTTCGCGGCGCGATACGAGCGGGTGCGCGTGGTCGTCACCTCGCGCGTCATCGGCTACCAGCGCGCCGCCCTCGACGGCGCCGGGTTCAGCCACTTCATGCTCCAGGACCTCGACCCGGGCCGGATCGGTGACTTCGCCCGTCGCTGGTACACCGTCGCCTGCCCGGCGGATGTCGAACTCGCCTCCCGCCTGGTCGACCGGATCACCAGCGCCGTCGATGCCTCCCGCCCCATCCGCGAACTGGCCGGGAACCCCCTGCTGTTGACGATCCTCGCCATCATCGGCCGCCGTCAGGCCCTGCCCCGGGACCGCCAGGGCGTCTACGAGCACGCGGTACGCGTCCTGGTCGCCCACTGGGACCGCGACACCAAGTACCTGAGCATCCCGGCGAAGCCCGGCGCCGCCGAGGTCCTCGACCACCTCGACGACCGCGAACGCCTGGAACTGCTCCGCCTGCTCGCCCGCCGCATGCAGGAGGGCACCGGCGGCATCGCGGGCAACCACATCCACGCCGAGGACCTGGAGACGGTCTTCCGCGACTACTTCGCCCAGCTCGGCTACCTCCCCCACCAGTGCCTCGCCGCCGCCCGCGCGCTCCGGGACCAACTCCGGGAACGCAACTTCATCCTGGCCCGGTACGGCAGCGAGGTGTACGGCTTCGTCCACCGCGCCTTCCTGGAGTACCTCGCGGCGGCCGACCTCTTCCAGCGCTACACGGTGGAACGGGAGTGGACACCGGAGGAGCTGATCGAGGAGGTCTTCGCCCGGAGGGCGGACGACCCGGCGTGGCACGAGGTGCTGCTGCTGGTGGTCAACCAGCTGAGCGAGGCGGACGCCGGGAGAGTGGTCGACCACCTGCTCGACCGGCGGGACGAGGACTCGCTGATCCTCGCGGTCCGAGCCCTGGCCGAGGTGCGGAAGGTCGGACTCCTCAGCGCACAGAGCGACGGGGCGATCGACCGGCTCACCGCTGCGCTGACCACGAACCCCGCGCTCGGCCATACCGATCCGCTGCTCGCGGCGCTGTCCGTCCTGGGTTCGGTGCCCGCTTGGAACGGGCGCGAGCGCTATCTCCGGTGGTTCCACCTCCGAGGACAGTTCCTCGCGTTGCCCGATGGAGCGACATCGGTGGCCGTCGCGCTCCACCGCACCATCGAGGCCTCGCTGACTGTCGTGGCCTTCGGATTCTGGCGAACCTGGGCACCTGCCATCAGCGCGCTGGCCCGCCGGTGGAACAACCACCCCGATGTCGTGCCGTGGCTCCTGAACCTCGCAAACCGCCACCCGGACAACCCGGTCCGGCTCGCCGCGACGGCTGAGCTGATGGACCAGTGGTGGGACCACCCCGACGTCAGGTCCGCCTTCGGCGAGCGCGGGGAGCGGAGCATCGCCCGATCCAGGGTCCTTCCCGTCAGGGCGGACCCGACGGAGCCCTACCGGTCGGAGGTCCTCGCGCAGCTCTGGGCTCAGCCGATCGACGACTCCGCTGTGATCACGAACACGCTCGCGTGGCGAAGTCTCCTCACTGCGGGCCCCGGCACCGAGTCCCGCGAGGCCCTGGCACGGCTCACAGCGGGCGTCGTCGCCAGTGAATCCATCCTGGACCGGAGGGTGGCGCTGGAACTGCTCGCCACGCAGTGGGGCTCACATCCTGAAGCAGTTGGCGCCCTCCTCGACGCGGTCACGCAGGACGCGAGCCCCGAGGTCCGCAGCGATGCGCTCAGCCACTACGCGGTTCTCGTGCCGGAGGCGGCCGAAGCCATCGTCCGGTCCCGGGCGGCCGCCGACCCGGGCGCGAAGGTGCGCAGCCGGGCGCTGACCATGCTCGCCTGGCAGTGGCCCGGTAGCCCGGAGACCACGGCGGCGCTCCGGCACGCGCTGGCGAACGACCCGGAGACCGAAGTCCGGGAGGCCGCTGAGGCCGGGCTCGGGGCGGTCGCGCACCTCACCGCCGACGGAGAAGCGTGACGTCCGGCTCCTCCCCCGTCACCGTGAAGCGGTCCGGGGCGCCCGCGCCGGGCCGCTCAGGCTGCCAGCCGGCGGCCAGGGCGGCCCGGATGACGGCGGCCGTGAGGGCGGGGGTGACGGGGTCGAGGCGGAAGACCTCGGTGATGCGGTCGGCGGGGGCGGTCAGCAGGACGCCGTAGTGGAGCCACGGGTCGTCGAAGCGTCGGGTGAACTCCACGGGGCGGCCGCGACGCGGCCCGGGCCGGTCGGGCCAAGCGCGGATCAGCACGTGTTCGCCGTCCTGGAAGCGGACCAGCCAGCGGTAGTCGCGACCGTCGACGTGGATCCTGCGCGGTGCCCTGGGTGCCATCCGGGCAACGGTACGCGCCCGCGCAGGAGGTCAGAGGTCCCAGGTGCGGGTGGCGGCCCACCGGTCCACCGGCTGCCAGTCGATGGTGGGGTGTTCGGCGTGCAGGGTGGCGGTGTCGATGGTGAGGCCGACCTCCTGGAAGTACCGGAACATCGCGGCGAGGTCCTCGGAGTAGCCGGCCACGACCGCGAGCGGCACCTCCTCGACGCGGATCGGTCGGCCGCTCGCCGCGCTGATGGCGGCGGCGATCTGCTCGCCGGTGCACCACTGCGAGGCGATGTCGATGCGGCGGCCGGCGTACGCCTCGGGCCGGGCGAGGACGTGGGCGGCGAAGGCGCCGATGGTGTCGGCGGCGATCACCGGGAGGGGCGTGCCGGGCGGCATCGGGAGGAGGAAGACGCCGTCGCGGAGGGACTCGAGGGTCCAGTCGTTGGCGTAGTTGTCCAGGAAGGCGGCGGGGCCGAGGACGGTCCAGGGCAGGCCGAGGCCGGCCAGGTGCCGCTCGATGCGGTGCTTGCTGTCAAAGTGCGGGATGCCGGTGGAGCGGTCGGCGTTGGTGGCGGAGGTGAAGACGACGTGCCGGACGGTGGCGGCGGCCCGGGCGGCGTCGAGCAGGGCGATGCCCTGGCGGACTTCGGTGTCGAGGTCGGTCCCGAACGGGGTGGACATCGCGAACAGCGCGCCCGTGCCGTCGAGGGCGATGGCGAGCGAGGCCGGGTCGTCGAAGTCGGCGCGAACCAACTCGGCACCGAGTGCGGCGAGTTCACCTGCGGCTGCCGAGCCGGGGTCGCGGGTGAGGGCGCGGACGGGACGGCCGGCGCGCAGCAGGGCGCGGGCGGTGGCGCCGCCCTGGGCGCCGGTGGCTCCGGTGACGGCGACGGGCAGCGGAGACAGCGGGGGGACAGTTATCTGCGTCATGCAGACAACATAGGGAGATATCTCTGCGCGACGCAAACAATTATCGGGCGGCCGATTACCCTTTCCCCATGACGACGACCCGCGACGAACTGATGGCCCGGCTCTGGCCGGCCTCTCGCCGCTACCTGGCCTCGTACGTGCTGTTCAACCAGGCCGTCGCCGACCACCTGGGCATGCACCCGACCGACGTCCAGTGCCTCAACCTGCTCACCCTGGAGGACGGGCCGGTCACCACCGGCCGGATCGCCGAGCTCACCGGGCTCACCAGCGGCTCGGCCACCCGGCTGGTCGACCGGCTGGAGAAGGCCGGGCTGGTCGCCCGGCAGCGGGACCGGGCGGACCGCCGCCGGGTGCTGGTCGCGGTCCTCCCCGAGGCGCTGGAGCGCTTCGGGGAGGTGTGGCGCGAGCTGTCCACCGACTGGGTGGCCGCCTTCGCCGAAGACAGCGAGAACGAACTCGCCTTCCTGCTGCGGCACATGAACCGTACGGTCGAGCTCGGGCACCGCCAGGTCGCCCGCCTGGCGACCCTGGGGTCGAGCGAACCGGAGAAGTCCCGCGAGGCCTGAGCCCGGTCAGGCCGACGGCGGCGGCGCCGACAGGACGCCGGTGCGGCTGGAGCGGTAGAGCGCCCCGCCCCCGGCCCCGGCCCCGGCCCCGGAAGGAGATCACGACCGGCCCCGCCCGGCGTCACGTCTTCCGCAGATCCGGCGCCGGCACCCCGATCAGCAGCCGCCGCACCGCGCCCCAGGCCGCGCGCAGGGCGGCCGCGCAGGCTCGGGTGTCGGAGCCGAGCAGCCGCAGCCAGGCGCCGCTGTCCTGCGGCAGCACGCTGACCCCGTACAGCAGGCCGTCGCGCCCGTACACGCCACCGGCCACCGCCTCGTGCAGGACGTCCGCGATCCGGGCCGCCGGGGCGAGCGGGCTGAGGACGTACAGGCTGGACATCACGTCGTGCCCGGCCAGCACCGCCGGTCCGGTGACGCCGCCGCCCCCGGCCGGTGCGGGCTCCAGCCGGACGGTGTCCAGTGCCACCAACTCGCCGTCCGGGCGGCGCACTTCGAGGTCCGAGGCGAACACCCGGTAGGCGTGGCGCTCGCCCCGGGCGAGCCGGCCGGCCAGGACGGTCTCGCCGGCCAGCACCGTCGCGGCGGGGTCGACGGTGAGGACGGTCCGCTGGTAGAGGCGCGAGTCGACGAAGGGGATCACCGGCTCGGGCAGGTACTCGACGTAACTACGCGGGCCGGCGGTGAGGTTGACCAGCTGCGTCGCGTAGTCGTGCTCCATCCGGTAGACCTTGGTGGCCGCCTGGGTGGTCAGGTGGACGGCGGTGTCGGCGCCGCAGTGCAGGTCGGTGCGGAGCCGGTCGGCCTGGAGGATGCCGCCGCCGGTGGACATCAGGAAGGTGACGGCGAGGTCGGGCCGGGCCGGGTCGAAGTACAGCGGGCGCATGATCTGCAGCGGCGACTTCTGGTAGTGCCCGGTGAGTTCGGTGCGTCCGCCGACCGCCTCGAAGGCCAGCTCCAGCAGCCCGACCTTGCCGGGGCGCCCGACCGCGAGGGTGTCGGGCGTCCCGGCGTGGCGCCGGACCTCGGACGGGACGCGGGCCGGCTCGTAGTGCCGGGGGTCGAGCCGGGGCACCGTCCGATCCGCCGCCACGGTCACGCCGGGACCTTGCGGAAGGTCTCCAGGAAGGCCGCGATCTCCTCCAGCCCCTCCCCCGTCAGGCAGTTGGTGAGCACCACCGGACCGCCCTCGCGCACCCGGCGGGCGTCGGACTCCATCACCCCGACGTCGGCGCGGACGTACGGGGCGATGTCGATCTTGTTGATGACCAGCAGGTCCGACTCGGTGATGCCGGGGCCGCGCTTGCGGGGCATCTTCTCGCCCTCGGCGGTGTCGAGGACGAAGAGGAAGAGGTCCACCAGCACCGGGCTGAAGGTCAGCGTGAGGTTGTCGCCGCCGGACTCGAACAGCAGGGTGTCGACGTCCGGGAAGCGCTCCAGCAGCTCGGCGCCGGCCGCCAGGTTCATCGTCGGGTCGTCCCGGACGGCCGTGTGCGGGCAGGCGCCGGTCTCCACGCCGACCACCCGCTCGGGGTCCAGCATCCCGGCCAGGGTGCGCCGCACGTGCTGGGCGTCCTCCTGGGTGTAGATGTCGTTGGTGATGACCGCGGGGCGGTGGCCGTGGGCGATCAGCACCGGGACGAGCGCCTCGATCAGCGCCGTCTTGCCGGATCCCACCGGCCCGCCGATGCCCACGCGGAGCACGTTCTCGGTCAACTCTCCTCCTTCGATGGCCCAGTGGGAACACTGGGGAACAGACGGCACCGCGGGTCAGCTCATGAACAGCCGCGCCTCCGCCCGTTCGTGCCGCCCGGACATCACGTCCGCGACCGGGACGCAGCCGCCGAGGTCCGCCAAGTCCCGTTCCAGGGCGCCGGAGACGACCTCCCGGATCACCGGGGCGGCCGCCCGCAGCAGCACCTGCGCCTTGCGGTGGTCGGTCAGCCGCAGCCGCAGGGCCGCCCCGACGAAGCTGGCGCAGAACGCGAACAGGTCGCCGGTGACCGCTTGGTGGACCGGGACGCCGGCCGAGGCGTACGCCACCCCGGCGGCCACCGCCTGGCAGCCGGGGGCCCGCTTCGCCGCGACCAGTGCGGCGTACCGGTCCAGCGCCTCGCCGCCCATCGACTCCCGGGCGATGTCCAGGAGTTGGCGGCCGGTCCGGGTGGCGGCCAGGCGCAGCTCGCGGTTGAGCCTGGTGGCGTGCAGCCGCCGGTCGGTCTCGGCGAGCAGCGCCCAGTCGCCCGCCGTGGCGGCCCGGTGGGCCAGGACCAGCGCCGTGGCGTCGGACGGCCCGACGCCGTGCCGCAGCAGGTCGGCGAGCAGTGCGGGCAGCGTGTCCGGGGTGACGGCCTTGGCCTGGGCGTAGCCCTCCAGTCCGTGCGAGAGGGTGTAGAAGCCGCTGGGGAAGGCCGAGTCGGTCAGCTGGAGGCAGACCAGCAGCGCGTCCAGGCCACCTGTACCGTCCCCTGCCGAATCCACGCCGGAATCCGCGCCGCTCACGCGAGGTAGAACAGGTGGTTGAGCGGCAGCTCGCGGGCGGGCTCGATGGTGGCGGGCTCGCCGTCCAGGGTCACCCTGTGCGTCTCCGGGTCGACCGTGATCCTCGGCAGCGCGTCGTTGCGCACCATGTGCTGCTTGCCGACCGATCGGCACCGCCGCACCGGCAACACCCGGCTCTCCAGCCCGAGTTGGGCCGGAACCCCGAGGTCGACGGCGGCCTGCGACATGAAGGAGACCCGGGTGGCCTGCCTGGCCCGCCCGTACTGGCCGAACATCGGGCGGTAGTAGACCGGCTGCGGAGTGGGCAGCGAGGCGTTCGGGTCACCCATCAGCGCCCAGTTGATCACGCCGCCCTTGATGACCAGTTTCGGCTTGGCGGCGAAGGAGTTGATCGGCCAGAGCACGATGTCGGCGAGCTTGCCGGGCTCCAGCGAGCCGATGTGGTCGGCGGTGCCGGAGGCGACGGCGGGGTTGATGGTGAGCTTGGCGAGGTAGCGCAGGACGCGGAGGTTGTCGTTGCGCTCGCTGTCGCCGGCCAGCTTGCCGCGCTGGTCCTTGCAGTGGTGGGCGGTCTGGAAGGCCCGGGTGAAGGTCTCGCCGATCCGCCCCATCGCCTGCGAGTCGGAGGAGAAGATCGAGATGACGCCCTCGTCGTGCAGCACCGTCTCGGCGGCGATGGTCTCGGCGCGGACCCGTGAGTCGGCGAAGGAGAGGTCCTCGGGGACGTCGTGGCTGAGGTGGTGGCAGACCATCACCATGTCCAGCAGTTCGTCCACCGAGTTGACGGTGTAGGGCAGCGTGGGGTTGGTGGAGGACGGCAGCACGTTGGGCTCGCCGGCGATCCGCATGATGTCGGGGGCGTGGCCGCCGCCCGCGCCCTCGGTGTGGAAGGTGTGGATGGTGCGGCCGTCGATCGCGGACAGGGTGTCCTCGAAGTAGCCGGACTCGTTGAGGGTGTCGGTGTGGATGGCCACCTGCACGTCGTACTCGTCGGCGACGCCCAGCGCGCAGTCGATCGCGGCCGGGGTGCTGCCCCAGTCCTCGTGCACCTTGAGCCCGCACACGCCCGCCTCGACCTGCTCGCGCAGCGCGCCGGGCAGCGAGCCGTTGCCCTTGCCCAGCAGGCCGACGTTGACCGGCAGGTCCTCGACGGCCTGGTACATCCGGTGGATGTTCCACGGGCCGGGGGTGCAGGTGGTGCCGTTGGTGCCGTCGGACGGGCCGGTGCCGCCGCCGATCAGGGTGGTGATGCCGTTGCTCAGCGCCTCCCGCACCTGCTGCGGGGAGATGAAGTGGATGTGGGTGTCGATGCCGCCGGCGGTGGCGATCAGGTGCTCGCCCGAGATCACCTCGGTGCCGGGGCCGATCACCAGCCGGGGGTGCACGCCGCTCTGGGTGTGCGGGTTGCCGGCCTTGCCGACGGCGACGATCAGGCCGTCCTTGACGCCGATGTCGCCCTTGACCACGCCGAGCACCGGGTCCATGACGACCACGTTGGTGACGACCAGGTCGAGCGCGCCCTGCACGGCGGTCGCGGCCGGGTCCTGGGCCATCCCGTCGCGGATGGCCTTGCCGCCGCCGTAGACGGCCTCGTCGCCGTAGTGGCCCTGGTTGAAGTCCTGCTCGACCTCGACCACCAGGTTGGTGTCGGCGAGGTGGAAGCGGTCGCCGACGGTGGGGCCGAAGAGGTCGGTGTACTGCCGGCGGGAGAGGATCGCCATCAGCGGTCGCCTTCCTGGTGGGGACCGGCGTGGGAATCGGCATGGGGATCGGCATGGGGATCGGCGTGGGGATCGGGGCGGGGCCCGGAGCGGGTCCCGGGGCCGGCGCCCTCGAAGCCCCGGGCGACGGCCCGCTCGACGGCCCGGGCCCGGGCGTCGGGGGCGGTGGTGCCGCCGTCCACGAGGTTCGCGAAGCCGACCAGCCGGCGGTGGCCGCCGAACTCGGCGAGCGTGACGTCCCTGGTGTCGCCCGGCTCGAACCGGACGGCGGTGCCGGCCGGGATGTCCAGGTGCATGCCGAAGGCGGCGGCGCGGTCGAAGTCGAGGGCGCGGTTGGCCTCGAAGAAGTGGTAGTGGGAACCGACCTGGATCGCCCGGTCACCGGTGTTGCTGACCGTGACGTTGGCCTTGGCGCGGCCGGCGTTGATCTCCACCGGGTCCTCGCCGTACAGGTACGCGGCGGCACCGGACATGGCTGGCCTTCCTCTCTGCCGGGGTCAGTGGGGGGCGTGCGCGAGGTGCGGTACGGGGCCGGCGTGGCGGTGCCCGTGGTGCTGGTGGTGCTCGGCACCCGGGCCGTGGCTGTGGGGCCGGTCGCCCGGGCCGTGGCTGTGCGCGTGGCCGTGCCCGTGCTCGGCGTCGAGGCCGGCCCGGATGCCGTCCTCGCCGTGCCCGAGCAGGTGCAGCGCCGCCGCCGTCCGGGCCGCGACCACCCCGGCCACGGCGGACGGCCGCAGCAGCGGGCCGCCGTCCCGGACGCCGGGCAGCACGGTGCGCAGGGCCGGGCCGAAGGAGGCCGGCACGGCCGTCACCTCGCGGGCGCCGAGCAGCCGGCAGCGTTCGGCACCCTCGGCCGGGTCCGGGTCGCCGCCGTCGAAGGCGACCTCGACCCACCGGTGCCGGCCGTACTGGCGGGCGAGGCGGGCGATCCGGAACAGTTCGGCGTCCTCGAACGGGCCGGCCGCCGGGGCGGTGACCAGCACGGCACCGTCGGGGGCGGTGCCCGCGGCGGCGCGGAGCCAGCCGATCAGGTGGTCGGCGGCGCCGAAGGGGGCGGTCAGGGCGAGCCGTCCGCGGGCCTCCCCGGCGGCCAGCCAGCGCAGCGCCCGGGCGGTGTCGGCGACCAGCCGGGGGTCGCGGCCGAGCGTCATCGGGACGACGCAGACCGGTCCGTCGCCCGCCGCGGCGAGCGCGGACCGTACGGCCTCGGTGAGCGGACGTCCGGCGGGGGCGGCGGCGTGCACGGTGGAGCCCGGCGCCACCAGGGCGGCGAGGTCCCGTCCGCCGTCGCTCTCGTGCCCGCCGGCCAGCACCGCGGTGGCGGTCCGGGGCCGGGGCATCGGTCAGGCACCCACCGGGTCGTGACAGGAGACCAGCTTGGTCCCGTCCACGAACGCCGCCTCGACCTGGAGCAGCGGGAGCATCGCGCGCACGCCCGGCATGACGTCCGCACCCCCGACGACCTGCTTGCCGATCTCCATGCACTCGGCGACGGTGCGGCCGTCCCGGGCGCCCTCCATGATCGCCTCGCTGATCAGCGCGCAGGCCTCGCTGTAGTTCAGCTTGACGCCGCGGTCGCGGCGTTTGCGGGCCAGATCGGCCACGACGTAGATGTACAGCTTGTCCATCTCGCGCGGCGAGAGATTCACGGGAATCACTCTTCCCTTCCGATAATCCGACGGAATGCGGGAGGTGCTCGACGTACTCGAAATTCTCGACGCAATCGACGCAATCGACGTAATCGATGCGTTCGACGCGTTCGACGTGTTCAGCGTGCTCGGCGTGTTCGAGCCGAAGGCCGGTCGGCCTACCGGATTCCGGCCCGGCGATTCCTTCGGAACCGTACTCCTACGGATTGCGAAGTCCCAGGGGGCGCGGGGAGTGACGTCAAATCCACGAAGGGTGACCGCCGGGCCGCTGAGCTGCCGGATCCGTCGGCGTCAGCGCCCGCCGCGTTCGTTGCGGGGAGAAATCCTTTGCCAAGTTTTACCGGCAGTTAACACCGGCCGGGGCGGGCGGCCCCGCTCACCGCACCGCGTCCAGATGCCGGGCCAGGAACCCTTCGGAGGAGGCGAGTTCGAGCTCCGGCACGTCCAGGTGGCCGCCGGGGTTGGCGTGCAGCGTCTTCTCCCGCGAACCCAGCGCGCCGAACAGTGCCAACGCTCCCTCGCGCGGCACCAGTTCGTCGTCCCACTGGAGGAGGAACTCCACCGGCACGCCGACCAGCCCCGCCGCCTCCGTCTGCGACGCGTGCCCGGTCAGCCCGAACACCGCGGCGGCGACGCGCGGTTCGGCCGCCGCCAGCGGGATGCCGATCACGCTGCCCAGCGACAGGCCCCAGTACCCGACCGGGCCGAGGCCCTCTCCCCGCTCGGCCAGCGCGTCCAGCACCGCCACCCACTCCGGGACCGCCCGCTCCGCGAGCGCCGCCGTGTGCCGCGCCACCCACGCGCTGATCGGCCGGCCCGCCGCGAGCAGCTGCCCGATCTCGGTGGCGAACCGCTCGTCCTGCGCGGTGCGCGGCCGCTCCCCGTGGCCCGGCGCGTCCAGCGCCACCGCCGCGTACCCGTGCCGCCGCACGCACCGCCGGGCCCTGTCCACCAGCCCCGGCCCCAGCTTGTGCTGGCCGCCGCCGTGCCCCAGCAGCACCAGCGGCCGTCCGTCGAGGGGCGGTCCGTCCGGCTGCCAGAGCACACCGGGCACGCCGTCGAGGGTGAAGCGGCGCTGTGTCACGCCGTCCGCGCTGGTTTCCGGCTCCGAGGTGAAGTGCACCTCGCCATCATGGCTCCCGACACACGTTCGAGTCCCGGGTTTTCCCGTTGTCGCCGGGACGGCCGCCGAACCGGGTACGACACGGCCCCGGCCAGGAGGGGAGATCGACCCCGTCGGCCCCGGCCGGGGCCGACGGACGGGCCGACCGCTGCCGCTAGCGCCCGGCCGGGACGGTCTCGCGGAGGAAGTCCAGCAGGAGCGCGGTGGTCTCCGCCGGGCGCTCCAGGCTGGGGAGGTGGCCGGCCCAGGGGAGCTCCTGGTGGCGGGCGTTGGGGAGGAGGGTGGGCAGGCTCGCGGCGATCTCGCGGAAGTCCGGGAAGTCGTGGGCGCCGGCCACGGCGAGGGTGGGGGCGGTGATGCGGCCGAGGTCGACCTCCTCGCGGTCGGGGCCGACCGTCGCCTCCATCTGGACGTCGAAGGCGTGGCGCTGCATCCGGCGGACGTTCGCGCGGGTCTCCTCGTCGGCGTCCGGGCCGAGCCAGGAGTCGACGTTCAGCTCGACGGCCCCGTCGATGTCCCCGGCCTCGATCAGCTCGTCCTCGCGGCCGCCGAAGGCGCGCAGGGTGTCGCTCGGCTGGTGGCCGGGGATGCCGGCGCCGAGCAGGGCCAGCGCGGTGACCGCCTCGGGGCGCAGCGCGGCCGCCGTCAGGGCGATCCGGCCGCCGTGGGAGGCGCCGACCAGGGCGGCGCTCTCGATGCCCAGGTGGTCGAGCAGGGCCAGGACGTCCCCGGTGTCGCTGTACGGGCTCTGCGCCAGCGGCGACTCGCCGAAGCCGCGGAAGTCGCAGCGGACCACCCGGTATCCGGCGTCGATCAACGGCTGCCACTGCGCGTCCCACATCCGCCGGTCGCAGACCGAGGAGTGCAGAAGAACGACGGCGGGACCACTGCCTGCTACATCATGAGAAATGATCATCAGGCGGATGGTAGTGGTCCCACCCCCGTTCCCCAAGCGATTTGTGGTGGCCGCCACACCCGCCCGGTAAGCGCTTCCGGCCGCCCTCGGGCTCTGGACGGGTGGAGGAGGTGCTCATGGGAGAAGCGAAGAGCGAGCGGGACGACGGGTTCCAGGCGTTCATCGTCGCGGTCTGGCCGCGCCTGGTGCGGACGGCGTACCTGCTGGCCGGCGAGCAGTACGCGGCCGAGGACCTGGTGCAGTCCGCCGCCGAGAAGGCCTGCGCGGCCTGGTCGAAGGTGCGCCGGGCCGACGACCCGTACGCCTACGTGCGGCGGATCCTGGTCAACCAGCACGCCCGCCGCTGGCGCCGCCGGGCGCCGGAGACGCTGGTGGAGGCGGTGCCGGACGCGGCGCGGGTGGAGGACGGCTTCGCCCGCTCGGACCAGCGCGGGGCCCTGCTGGCCGCGCTGGCCACCCTGCCGCCGCGCCAGCGCGAGGCGGTGGTGCTGCGGCACTGGGAGGACCTGAGCGACAGCCAGGCGGCGGCCGCCATGGGGTGCTCGACGGGCGCGGTGCGCAGCCACGCGGCGAAGGGCATCGCCCGGCTGCGGCAGGTCACCGCGCTGGTGGAACTCAAGGACACGACACGGATCGGAGGAGCGGCATGAGCGGCGGCACGAACCTGGAGCCGGGCGGAACGGGAGCGGACGTGGACGAGGGCAGGGACGTGTGGGTGGGGCTCGGCCTCGCCGAGGCGGCGGCCGGCGCGAGGATCGGTCCGGCGCCGGTGGCGGACATCGTGGCGGGCGGCCGCCGGCTGCGGCACCGCCGCCGTACGGTGGTGGGCGCGGTGGCGCTGGCCGCCGTGGTGGCCCTGACCGGAGGGGCGCTGGCGCAGCTGCGCCCGGACCCGGCGTCCGCCCGCGGGACCGGTCCGGCGGGCGGCGGTGCCGTGCTCGCTCCGGCGGGCACCGGTGCCGGGCTCACGGTGGAGCGCACCCCCTCGTTCGGCACCCCCCTGCCACCGGGCTCGCCCGCCCCGGTCCTCCGGGACCCGCTCACCCCGGTCCGGGTGCTGCTGGGCGAGGGCCGGACCGCGGACGGCAAGCAGTGGCAGCTGTGGGAGGCGCTGTGGCCGCTGGCCCCGAAGGAGCGGGCCTTCGAGCAGGCGACGGCGGTCTGGGCGGAGCGCAGCCGGTACGACCCGGCGGTGTCCAGGCCGACGGAGGAGTTCGTCCGGCAGTACTGGCAGCCGGACAGCGACGTCACCAACGTCTACTTCACGCTGGACGGCGTGCGGCTCGGCCACGACTCCGCGGGTACCCGGCCGGCCCCGGGCGCGGTCGATCCGCGCAGTCGGACCACCTTCGGCGGCGGCCTGGTCGGCCGTTCGAGCAAGGACGGCATCGTGCCCCCGATCGACGTGGTGCTGATCTCGCTCGGCCCGGACGTCGGACGGGTGGTGGTGACCTGGGCGGACGGCACGACCACCGAGCCGCCGGCCGTCACGGTGGCCGACTCCCCCATCCGGGAGATCGTGGTGGCCCGCCCGGGGACCATGCGGGCGAAGTCCTGGCAGTTCTTCGACAAGGACGGCAACCGGCTCCCGGACGCCGACGCCAAGTACCTGACGGAGCCCGCCTCCTGAGGTGGACCGCGGCGGTCGCACGACGCGGGTGGGACGTCGGCCGGGCCGACGTCCCGCTCCCCGTCCGGGCCTCAGCCCAGCAGCAGCCGCGCGGCCACCGCCGTGCCGTCCGTACGGATGCCGGCGGCGAGGGCGGCGGCCCGCTCGCGGGTCTCCGGGGCGAGGGCCCGGCGCAGGGCGGCGGTGAGGGACTCCGCGGTCGGGGTCGGGCCGTCGTGGGCGACGCCGACGCCCAACTCGGCCACCCGCGCGGCCCAGTACGGCTGGTCCACGATCTGCGGCACCAGCACCTGCGGCGTGCCGGCCCGGGCGGCCGTGGTGGTGGTGCCCGCGCCGCCGTGGTGGACGACGGCGGCGACCCGCGGGAACAGCGCCTGCTGGTTGACCTCGCCGACCGCGAAGCAGTCCTCGGCGCCGTCCACCTCCGCCAACTGGGCCCAGCCGCGGCCGAGCAGCACCCGGCGGCCCTGCGCCCGGACCGCCTCGACGGCGACGCGGGCGGCGCCCGCAGGGTCGCGCAGCGGCATGCTGCCGAAGCCGACGTACACCGGTGCCTCGCCGGCCGCCAGGAAGGCCGACAGGTCGGCGGGCAGCGGGCGTTCGTCCGGCAGGATCCACGCGCCGGTCTGCACCACCTCGGGCCAGGGCGCACCGGCCTCGCCCCCGCCCGGGCCCAGCCAGGGGTCGAGCGACGGGTCGGTGGCCAGCCACGGCCGGTCGGTGAGGACGTGGTCCCGCACGTTGTCGACCTCCGGCAGCCCGACCGCCGCCCGACGGGTGTTGACCGCCTCGCCGAACAGCGCGTTCATCGCCCCGATGTTGAGCTCCCACAGCTCCCGGAGGTCGGTGACCTCCGGCGGGTACGGCTGCATCGGGTACTCGAACGGCCGGTGCTGCGGCGAGGGCAGCACGGTCGGCTGGAGGGCGACGTAGACGAAGCGGGCGCCCAGTTGCTCGGCGGCGGCCTGCGCGCCGGCCGCCGCCGGGAACAGGCCGGTGGCCAGCACCGCGCCGCCCGGCTCGGCCGCCCCGAGCACCGCCGCGTGGAACTGCTCGACCAACGCGGCGGCGCGCTTGGGGAGGTCCGAGGGCGCCGGCGGCGGACCGCTGACCAGCGAGCGCACCGACTCCCCGACCGGAACCAACTCCACGCCCGCCTGCGCCAGCCGCGCCGCGAACTCCTCGTCCGGCGGCGCGCACACCCGCACCTCGGCGCCCAGCTCCTGCAGCCGCAGCGCCAGCGCGGCCATCGGCTCGACGTCCCCGCGCGACCCGTACGTCGCCAACACCACTCGCACGTCGTGACTCCCCGTCTGCTTCGGTGGATCATGTCCTTGAGCCGGTGATTCTGCGGCATCACCGGGGCCTTGCGGCAAGGCCCCCCGTGCGCTATAAGTTGAGAGTGGCGAGGAGTGAGTACGCCTCCGCGGAAGCCGACACGGCGCCGTCACACCGTCGAACTCCCCTGGGCCGCAGGCTCCTTCCGACAGCCGCCTCGACACGTGCCAGACTCTCCCCATGCGCGCGATCATCGAGTCCATGGCCGGTCAACTCACCCGCGTACCGGGGGTGGTGGGGGTGATGCTCGGCGGGAGCCGGGCCCGGGGCGAGGAGCGGCCGGAGTCGGACTGGGACCTCGGGGTGTACTACCGGGGCGGCCTCGACCTCGACGCGCTGCGGGCGCTCGCCGGGCCGGAGGTCGAGGTGGCCGGCCCGGGCGGCTGGGGCCCGTGGGTGAACGGCGGCGCGTGGCTGCGGGTCGACGGGGTCGCCGTGGACTGGATCCTGCGGGACCTCGACCGGGTCGGGCGGGTGTGGGCGGACTGCCGGGAGGGCCGCTACGAGGTGGGGACGCAGGCCGGACACCCGCTCGGCTTCTGGTCGCCCTGCTACCCGGGCGAGGTCGCCCTCGGGCAGCCGCTGGCCGACCCCACCGGGGAGTTGGCCCGGCTCAAGCGGCAGACCTCCGCCTATCCGGAGCCGCTGCGCGCGGCCCTCACCGGAGCCGCCTGGGAGGCCGGCTTCCTGCTCGACACCGCCGCCAAGAGCGCCGCCCGCGCCGACGCGCTGCACGTCTCGCTCTGCCTGTCCCGCGCCGTCGGCATCCTGGTCCAGGCCCTGTACGCCCACCACCGCCGCTGGTGCCTGAACGAGAAGGGCGCCCTGGCGGTGGCGGCCCAACTCCCGGACACCCCGGCGGACTTCGGCCCGCGCGTGCGCGACCTGCTCGCCGCGCCCGGCGGGTCGGCGGCCGAGCTGACGGCCACCGTCGCCCGGGCGCGGCAGCTGACCCGGGAGACCGTGGCCGCGCTCGACCGCTGAGCCGGTCCCGAACACCCCTCCGACCGGAGGGAGTTCCTCCCGCGAAGGCGGTCAGACTCCGCCCTCGGCGGCCACCGCCGTCACCTCGCGCACCCAGACCCGCGCCAGCTCCTGCGCCTCCTCGTCGAGGCAGTCCGGGCAGCAGGACTCGTCGTACGCCGCCACGAACCGCCGCTCCGCCTCGGTCGCGTTCCCGGCGATCCACCGCCAGGCCTCGACGGCGACCTGGTCGGGCACGGTCTCCCCGGACGTCAGCTCGACGGCCGTCTCGTACAGCCGGCAGCGCTCGACGATCTCCCCGTCGAGGACCGGCAGGCCGAGGTCCTCCGCCGCCTGCCGCAGCAGCTCCCGCAGCTCGTCCGCGGGTTCACCCCGGCCGCGCCGCCCCGCCAGTTCGCAGAGCGCGGGCGAGTCCCCGCCGACGCCCCGCGCCAGCAGGTCGGCGGCGGCCATCGGCAGGTCCTCGGGGAACACCCGCCCGGCGGCGTGCCGCCAGAGCAGGGCGAATACGGAATCCATGGCACCATCCTGACGCCCCGGCCGGGAGCACCGCCAGCGAATTCCGGCACCCTGCGGAAAACCGCGGGGTGCCGGGGTACGGAAACCCGCAACCGGTTCGCCGGAAACCCGCATACCGCCGCTGACCTGCGATTCCTAGCGTGGAGCCACCCGGGGACGAGCCGTCCCCCGAGCACCCTGGAGCCCCGCGTGCAGCACCCGATCCTCATCCTCGCGCAGCAGTCCGCCGCCCAGCAGCCCGCCGACGGCTTCGCGGGCTGGGCGGCCGACCTGGTGGACACCCTGGGCGGCCCCGGGGCCGGCCTGGCGATCGCGCTGGAGAACCTGTTCCCGCCGCTGCCCAGCGAGGTGATCCTGCCGCTGACCGGCTTCGCCGCCGGGCAGGGCGTGATCAGCCTCGCCTCCGCGCTGACCTGGACCACGCTCGGCTCGGTCGCCGGGGCCGTCGTCCTGTACTGGCTGGGCGCCCTGTTCGGCCGGGAGCGGATGCACGCGATCTGGGCCCGGCTGCCGTTGGTCAAGGCCTCCGACCTGGAGCGCACCGAGGCCTGGTTCGCCCGGCACGGCACGAAGGCGGTACTGCTGGGCCGGATGGTGCCGATCTTCCGCAGCCTGATCTCGGTGCCGGCCGGGGTCGAGCGGATGCCGCTGCCCGCGTTCGTCATGCTGACCACGCTCGGCAGCCTGGTGTGGAACAGCGTGCTGGTGATGGCCGGGTTCCTGCTCGGGGACCGCTGGGACGTGGTGGAGACGTACGTCGGGGTGTTCTCCAAGGCCGTCCTGGTGCTGGTCGCCCTGGCGGTGGCCGGGTACGTCGTGCTGCGCTGGCGCGGGCGCAACGGCGCCGCCCAGCACCGCCGCACCCGGTGAACAGCACAATCAGCCGCCCCGACCCCGCCCGCACCGCGAGCCCCACCGACCCCGCCGATCCCGCGCACCCGGCCCGCCCCGTAAGCTCGGACCCCGTGCAGGGGGATGGAACGGACACCGCGTCATGGCCGCGCCGCGCCACCGGCGTTCTGCTCGGCTGCCCGAGCGCGGCGCTCGCCGCGCTGTACCTCCTGCTGGCCGGCACCGTCCTCGGCCCGTTCCTGCTCTGGCCGCGCACCCGCCCGTACGCGGTGCCGGGCCTGCTGTCCGGGGTACGGCGCCTGGCCGCCCTGGAGCGGGCCCGGCGCGGCGCCTTCTTCGGCGACCGCTTCCCCCGCCACTACCGGGCGGACGACCGCCGGCTGCTGCGCTACCTGGCGGTGCGCAGCGGCGGCGGGCTGGTCGCCGGGGTGGTGCTGGGGCTGCTGGGCTTCGGGCTGGTGCTGGCCGTGCTGCTGGTCGGCGGGGTGGTGCGCGGCTCGCTGGGCTGGGAGGAGCTGGCGACCCAGGTGCTGCTCGGCGGGGTGCTGCTCTTCCTGGCCGTGCAGGGCCTGTTCTCGCTGGCCGCGCTGGACGCCCGGCTCGCCCGGGAGTGCTTCGGGCCGTCCGAGGCCGAGCTGCTGCGCCGCCGGATCGCCGAACTCGCCGACAGCCGGGCCGCGGTGGTGCGGGCGGTGGACACCGAGCGGCGGCGGATCGAGCGGGACCTGCACGACGGCGTTCAGCAGCGGGTGGTGGCGCTGGCGATGCTGCTCGGCCGGGCGCGGCGCGGCCTGGACCGCGACCGGGGCCCGGAACGGACGGAGGCGCTGCTGCGCCAGGCGCACCGGGAGGCGCAGGGCCTGCTGACCGAGCTGCGCGAGGTGGCCTGGCGGGCGTACCCCTCGGCGCTGGACACCCTGGGGCTGGAGGAGGCGCTGGGCGGGGTGGCCGAGCGGTGCGCCATCCCGTTGCGGCTGCGCTACGAGGTGGCCGGCCCGCTGCCCGGACCCGTGCGGACGGCGGCCTACTTCGTGGTCTCCGAGTGCGTCACCAACGCCGCCAAGCACTCCGCCGCCTCGGCGATCTCGGCCCGGGTCGAGCGGGCCGCCGGCCTGCTCACCGTCCGGGTGGAGGACGACGGCGGCGGTGGCGCGGACCCGTCGGGCAGCGGCCTGACCGGTCTGCGCGGGCGGGTCGCCGCGCTGGACGGCACCCTCCACGTCCACAGCCCCGCCGGGGGCCCGACCGTCATCACCGCGGAGCTGCCATGCGCGTGACCCTCGCCGAGGACTCGACCCTGCTGCGGGAGGGCCTGGTCCGCCTGCTCGCCGAGGAGGGGCACGAGGTGCTGGCCGCGGTCGGGGACGCGGCGGCGCTGACGGCGGCGGTGGCCCAACAGCCGCCGGACGTCGTGGTGGTGGACATCCGGATGCCGCCGACCCACACCGACGAGGGGCTGCGGGCGGCGGTGGAGATCCGCGAGCGGTGGCCGCAGGTCGGCGTCCTGGTGCTCTCCCAGCACATCGAACGCGGGTACGCGGCCCAGCTGTTGGCCGCGGGCGCGGAGCGGGTCGGGTACCTGCTGAAGGACCGGGTGGCCGAGGTCGACGAGTTCCTGGACGCCCTGGTGCGGGTCGCCGCGGGCGGCGCGGTGATCGACCCGGAAGTCGTCCGGCAGCTGGTGGTGCGCACCACCCGCACCGACCCGCTGGCCCGGCTCACCCCGCGCGAGCGCACGGTGCTGGAGGCGCTCGCGCAGGGCTGGACCAACGCGGCGATCGCGCAGCGGCTGCACCTCTCGTTGAGCTCGGTGGAGAAGAACCTCAACGCCGTCTTCGACAAGCTGGAGCTGCCCCGCACCACCGACTACAACCGCCGCATCCTGGCCGTGCTGCGCTACCTCGGCGGGTAGTTCCGGCAGGGGCCGGCGCTCAGTGGTGCCAGGCCTGCCCTCCGGTGTTGTGGACGAACCGCTGGAGGACCTTGAGCGTGGTCAGGTACTCCTCGTCGGAGACGCCCGCGTGGCGCTCGGCCCACAGCTCGTCCTGGCGGGCGGCCGCCTTGGCGAAGAACGCCCGGCCCTCGGGGGTGAGGTCGAGCCGGCCCCCGGCGGACCCGGTGACCCAGCCGCGCTCGACGGTCGCGTCGATCTCCGCGTCCAGGCTCTCCTGCCCGGTGTCGAGGTAGTCGCGCAGGACGTCCGAGACCCCGTCGCGGGTCATCGGCGCCTCGGCGCGGGCGAGTTGGGCGAGCACCCACCACTGCGGCTGGGTGGTGCCGAGCTCGGCCAGCGCACCGCGGGTGCGGCTGACGACGGCCTTGTAGGCCGCCCAACTCCAGTAGCCGATCGGCTGCTTGATCAGTTCGGCGTCGCTGTGCGAGTACTCCATGGCCCGGGCCTTCCGTCTCCCCGTCGATCGCTCGGCTGTCGATCGCTCCGATGGGGAAGACCCTAGAAGTTCAAGTCCTTCCACCAGTTCCGCGAGGGCACAAACCTCAAGGCCTGGCTGTACCGCATCCTCACCAACACGTTCATCAACTCGTACCGCAAGAAGCATCGTG